>URDD01000060.1 GCA_900546395.1 uncultured Bacteroidales bacterium
TCCAAAGAGACGGTATTGAAGTGGCCATTCTTACATTGACAGAAAACGGGCAGTCGGATTATCTCAGAAGACAGGGGCTGTTCGTAAAGATTGTACCTGAATTATCATTATGTTCATGTGTTATGGACAAATCCTCCGTCTGGTATGGCAGTATCAATATCCTTGGCTATCCGACGGAAGAAGGTAATATTATAAGAATTAAAGATATAAGGAGGACACCGGCTAAATGTATGTTGTCAAATCACTTGTGATACATTATATTTCTGAATTTTAAGCATGAAAAACAGCGAATGAAGACAGAAGCAGTTCAGCCGGACAAGGGCGGATATTGGCAGGTGGTCGAAAAAACGGATTGATTTTCCGTCAGTCTGTCCATTTCCCTTGAAATTTTTTCCTCCGTTATCCTGGGCATATAAGGACTTGAACGACTACCCCGATGGTGTTTACGGCAGGGATGAAGCGATTGCCCACAGATTAAACACGGCAGACATCAGACGGAAAATCACACACGACCAAGTCCGTCTTAATATATTTACCCTGAATCAGATGCCTGAATCATTATTTGACCTTAACGGCTTAAGCGGGACGAAATTCAAACTGCCACCTAATAGTACTACAAATGAACGAATAGATATTGGACTGTCCGAAGGCATCCCACTCTTTAATCCACGAACCTATAAAAATTATCGTCTTAAGCGATTTTGGACAAAACGAGGCTTGGAAAAGCAGACACAGCATTTATGCTCATTACTTCAACATGATATGGAAAATATAAATGCCATAGTGGAAAAATGGCATACAGTGCATAAATGCAATCTTACTGATTGGGAGGGGAATATAATAGAACAGAAAGAAGGTCTGCGATGAAACTGACCAATAAACGATTTTGGAAATCTGACAGGGTATGCAATTGCATATATAACTTCTTTAGGCTTAAACTCTTTGGGTGGTATTATCGCATGGAAGTTGTCAAAAGAAACAACTCATTGGCTTTTGTTTGCATTTTACCAATGGATTGCACATATGGCAAGCATCACTACGGAAAAAACTTTGATTTCGCTTATGAACCTGGTAGGAATTATAACAGATGACTTCACCTTTAGATACGCCGGAGAATCTGTCTGCTTTCAGAAATGCCAGAGAGGGCCGTTACCGTTTCCGATGTGCATCCTGCCGGCTTTGGATATGGCTGTCTGGATGTAGGTCTTGGCTGCACCGACAGCATCAGCAAGAGGCAAAGCAGACCGGCATAATGACAATGAGTCCAAAGCCAGGCGCGAAGCGATTGCGGAAGAGAGAGTACATCCTGTTCCGTGGAGGTTTGTCGAATGTACTTTGGCTGTCTCAAATACGTGCAATGTGCCGTCATAAAGAATGTCACACATGGAGTCACCCTCCAGGTGGCCTCCCTTAATCAGTACAGCACATCCATATCGCTCAGACAGCAAAAGAGCCGTTTCTTTCATCTGTTCTACTGTATTGATAAGGCATCCTGCAAGCAGGGATGCTTCATTGAGATTGGGTGTTATCAGAGAGCAGAGAGGGAAGAGCACCTTTTCCACGTATTTCCTGCAGTCGTCTTTCATAAGTACAGAGCCGCTGGTAGAGACCATTACAGGGTCACATACTACAGGAATATCCTGGTATTTTTCCAGTATGTCAGTTATGGCTTCTGCAGTTTGTATGTCGTAAATCATTCCTGTTTTTACTGCACAGATATCCAGGTCTTCAAAAACGGCAAGCATCTGCTCGCGGATCATAGCAGGGGAGACGGCCTCTACACTGTGTACACCCAGTGTGTTCTGCGCCGTTACTGCTGTGATGACAGATGCAGCATAACATCCGAATGCTGAAATCGTCTTTATATCAGCCTGTATGCCTGCCCCTCCTGAGCAGTCAGAACCTGCTATCGTCAGTACAGCAGGAGGTGTCACCAGTCTGTCCCATACGCATCCCAGCATTGCTCCTCCTCCGAAGCCGAGAGTTTCCAGTTCCTCTGCTTTGGACTCATCGACTCCACCCAGAGCATAGACTTTGGAATCAATTATCCCTTGTCCCGCTGCTTTTTTCAGTGTTTCCTTGCTGAAATTGGATTTATAGCCTTTCTTTGATATGCTGTCATAGACTGGGCTGAGGAAAAGATAATCGCATTCCCTCTTGTATTTTTCTAATTCTTCAAGACAGTGGCACGACCTGCTGACCAGTCCGATGAATCCTTCCGGAACTTTATTTGACCGCTGGTTAAGATGTATGCCTCCAAGGCCGTATCGGACAGCGAGTTCAGGATAATAGTGGATAGAAATCCTGCTGCGGAACCTGACAGGAATCTGTTCTATGATTCCGGCTACTTCTTCTTCTGAAGCTTCTGGCTTGCGCAGGTGGACGCGGGAATATCCGCATTCAAGGGCGCGGATGACCAGACGGGCATCTTCCTGTAAAATTTCAGGCAATGTTATTGCTATCCTTTCAAACATAATTTTACCGGACTTTTTTATTTATAAAAATTTAAGAAGCTGTTTAAATTTTTGTCATTATAAATTTTATGAGGTATTTTTGAGGATGTTTTCTGTGACTTTTTGAAAAAGATAACAGTGTTATCTGACTGAAAAAAGTCAAAGAAAACAGACCTAAAAGAGCCATAAAAGAATTTTTGAAAAATTTTTAAACAGCTTCTAAACAGCTTCTAAACAGCTTCTAAACACCTTCTAAAGCTCAATGATATAGCTTTGCATTGTCCTCAAATCGATGGTCCACAATTTGTTTCGTAAGGTATCTCCGAATCCGCATATTGTCTTTACGACTTCTCCGGCCTGCACGCACCCTACGATGCCGGCTGTCATGCCGAGTACGGCAGAAGATGGGTTTTCCGGCGGAGTAGGGAAGAGGTCGGCATATCCTGCCGTTGTTTCATCAAATACAGATACCTGACCTTCAAAGCCCTGGATTGCTCCATATATATAGGTCTTGCCATTTTTCCGGCATTTGTTACATAGCATAGCCCTTGTCCGGTAATTGTCGCAGCAGTCAACGATGATTTCCTTAATTATATCTTCCGCATTGACGGTGTCTATCCGGCTCTTTATCGGAATGACTTCTATGCCGCTATTCATTGCAGACAGTCTTTCTGCCGCTTCAGCGGCTTTGGGCAAGCCAAGCATATCTTCAGAATACAGGACCTGCCTTTGCAGATTTGAAAGGCTCACAGTGTCGTCGTCTGCAATCCCGATATGTCCTATTCCCGCTGCACAGAGGTACATGGCCACAGGAGAGCCCAGACCTCCGGCACCCACAATCAAAACCTTGGAAGCCAGCATTTTCTGCTGGCCCCCAGGTCCGATTTCATCAAGCATTGTCTGTCTTGAATATCTTTCGTTCATGATAGTGTCCAAAATTTCCAAACAAAGCAAGTAAATATCAAACTTACAGGTGCGGCTTGTCAAATGCGCTGTCCCAATCCTTCCATACAGGCTCACGTCCGAGTTCCCGAAGTCTGTTGAAGACCTCCTGAGGACTCCTTTCATCGCTTACATGGAACTGTTCCAGTGACTGGGGATAAGTATAATATCCGCCCGGATCAGTCTTGCTGCCTGCACTCATTGTAGTAACCCCGAGTGTAGCCATATTGTCGCGGAACTCAGCCAGTTCCCTCGTCGAGTATGATATATCGACAGTATGGTCAAAGATTCTCATGGCAAAGGTCAGCTGGGCGAGTTCCCTGTCGCTCATGATTACATTTGGCTGGAATCCTCCGTTTTCTGCAGGACGCATACGCGGGAAATTCACGCTGTATCTTGTGCGCCAGTATTTTTTCTGAAGATAGCGCAGGTGGTGTGCCATCATCACAGCATCCGTGCGCCAGTCTTCCAGACCTATAAGTATTCCCATGCCGATGGAGTGCACTCCGGCCTGTCCCATACGGTCAAAGCCGATGACTCTCCATTCGAAATCCGCCTTGCGCCCGCGCGGGTGGTAGATGTTGTACCTGGCCCTGTTGTAGGTCTCCTGAAAGCAGATTACTCCATTGAGCCCGTGGTGGGTGAGTCCTTCATATTCTTCGGCAGAGAGTGGCATTACTTCGATTTTCAGGTCATCGAAATACTTCTTCGCCCTGTCAAGAGCTTCAGCAAGATAGGGGACACCAGCCTTTGCCGGATTTTCGCCAGTTACCAGTAGCAGGCTCTCAAAAGGACCTGTCTGTTTTATAGCCTTGTACTCATCTTCCATCTGGTCGAATGTAAGAATGGTACGCTTCATCGGGTTTGATGCGTGAAATCCGCAATATACGCAGCCGTTGGCGCAGGAGTTGGTCAGATAAAGGGGGATGAACAATGATATTGTCTTTCCGAACCTTTCTTCTGTATAGTGCCGGCTCAGCCTTGCCATCTGTTCCAGAAAAGGAACTGCAGCAGGCGAAACCATTGCCATAAAGTCTTCTATGTCACAGTGTTCTTTGCTGAGAGCCCTGCGGACATCAGCTTCAGTCTTTGAGTTGATACGTTCTGTTGTTTCTTCCCAGGAGATATTCTTTAGATATTCTGAAAACATTTTCCTATAAATTTAAAACTCTGCTTTCTACAGCTTCTTCAGGTTCCTGGACAATCTCATTGCGCAGAAGTTGGGCCCGCACATTGTACAATACTCTCCGTCTGTGTGACGTCCTTTCTCGAAATATTCCAAAGCTCGTTCCGGGTCGAGAGAAAGGTGGAACTGGTCTCTCCAGCGGAACTCGAAGCGGGCTTTGCTCAGTGCATTGTCCCTTACGACAGCGCCCGGATGTCCTTTGGCTATGTCAGCCGCGTGCGCAGCAAGTTTGTATGAAATTACTCCGGTGCGGACATCTTCCCTGTCAGGAAGCCCGAGGTGTTCCTTAGGTGTGACATAGCAGAGCATGGCTGTTCCGAGCCAGCCGATCTGTGCTGCTCCGATTGCCGAAGTGATATGGTCATATCCCGGCGCAATATCTGTTACGATAGGTCCGAGGGTGTAGAACGGAGCTTCGTGGCAGCTTGAAATCTGGCGCTCCATATTTTCACGGATTTTATGAAGCGGAACGTGTCCCGGGCCTTCTATGAATGCCTGCACATTCTTTTTCCAGGCGCGTTCCACAAGTTCTCCAAGAGTATCCAGTTCGGCAAACTGTGCCTTGTCGTTGGCGTCGTAGATAGATCCCGGCCTGAGTCCGTCTCCAAGTGAGATGGCTACATCATACTGGGCAAGGATGTCACAGATGTCGTCAAAGTGTTCGTAAAGGAAGCTTTCCCGGTTGTGAATCAGACACCACTGGCTCATTATGCTTCCTCCGCGGCTGACGATTCCTGTGAGGCGGTTGTCGGCCAGGTGTACGTTGTGAAGACGTATGCCTGCGTGAATGGTAAAGTAGTCAACACCCTGCTCACATTGCTCAATAAGGGTGTCACGGTATATTTCCCAGTCGAGTCTGGCAGGATCACCATCGACTTTTTCAAGTGCCTGATAGATAGGGACTGTGCCTACCGGTACAGGACAGTTGCGTATGATCCATTCCCTGGTCTCGTGGATATTGTCTCCGGTAGAAAGATCCATCAATGTATCTCCACCCCATTTGCAGCTCCATACAGCTTTGTCCACTTCCTCTTCTATGGTAGATGTGGTAGCTGAGTTTCCGATATTTGTGTTGATTTTTACCAGGAAGTTCTTGCCGATAATCATCGGCTCTGCTTCAGGGTGGTTGATGTTTGCAGGAAGGACTGCACGGCCTGCCGCGATTTCATCGCGGACGAACTCGGGAGTGATGTTTGTGCTTATGCCGAGCTGTTCGCAGTTCATATTCTCGCGTATGGCTACATATTCCATTTCCGGAGTGATGATTCCCGCCTTGGCGTATGCCATCTGTGTGATCTGCTTTCCTTGTTTTGCACGGAACGGCTTGCAGATGTGTTCGAATCTGAGGTGGTCAAGGCTTTTGTCTGCCATCCTCATGCGGCCGTATTCGCTTGTCAGATCGTCAAGCATCTCAATGTCATCCCTGTCCTTGTGCCAGTCGAGGCGGATGCGTTCGATTCCTTTTTTCAGATCGACTGTTTTTTGCGGGTCAGTGAACGGACCGCTGGTGTCGTAAATATATACGGGGTCGTTAGGTATTATATGTTTTTCTCCGTTCTTGTCGATGTTGACGGTCGGTGTGAGGTTTACTTTCTGCATTCCTACTTTGATTTGCGGAAAGAGTTTGCCTTGCATATATACCTTTTCGCGATGCGCGAAGTATTCTTTTTTCTTTTCACTCATAGTGGTTGGCTATTTGTTTGATTATGGTAGTTTTACGTTTTTAGTCAAGAAAACTGGTGAGCGGGGAGGAAGCTGCCGCGTTGAGATTCGAGATCTGGCTTCCGAGCCCGGCTTCGTATGCCCTGCGTCCTGCTATGACGGCTTCCTTGAATGCAGTGGCCATAGCTACAGGGTCTCCTGCAACGGCGATGGCTGTATTTACCAGGCAGGCGGCTGCTCCCATTTCCATTGCTTCAGCTGCGTGGCTCGGTGCTCCTATACCGGCATCAACAACTACCGGGACATTGGCCTGCTCTATGATGATACGTATGAGGTCGCGTGTTATGAGACCTTTATTGGTGCCGATAGGTGCTCCGAGAGGCATAACGGTAGCAGCTCCGGCCTCTTCAAGGTGTTTACAGAGAGTAGGGTCTGCCTGACAATATGGGAGAACGACGAAGCCGAGTTTCACAAGCTGTTCTGTAGCTTTCAATGTCTCGATGGAGTCCGGTAGAAGATAGCGGGGGTCCGGATGGATTTCAAGTTTGAGCCAGTTGGTCCCGAATGCTTCGCGGGCCATTTGAGCCGCGAAAACGGCTTCTTCAGCATTCCTGACTCCTGATGTGTTTGGAAGTAGCTGAATATCAGGAGATACAATGTGAGAGAGAAGCTCGTCATCTTGATTTCCGAGTTCTACACGTTTCATAGCCAATGTAACCATTTCTGTTCCGGAAGCGGCTATCGCTTCTTTCATCAGTCCATATGACGGGAACTTTCCTGTTCCAAGGAAAAGCCTTGAGGTGAATTCCTTACCGGCTATAACTAATTTTTCCATTTGATATCAGATTTAATAATTTTCTTGTTTCACTTACCGGGTCTTCTGCACGTAATATGGTGCCGCTTACGGCAATTCCTGAGACTCCTGTCTGCATTATCTGCGGTATATCATCGTATGTGATGCCTCCAATGGCCACGATGGGTATGTCTATGCCTTCCGTTTTCATTTTGCCGACAATTTCCCGATAGCCTTCAAGTCCGAGTACCGGACTGAGTTTTTCTTTGGTGGTCGTGAAACGGTACGGTCCGCAGCCAATGTAGTCCGCGCCTGACCGGCAGTGGCTCAGCACGTCCTCGAATGTATTGGCTGTACCTCCTATGATGAAATCTTTTCCGAGGATTTCGCGAGCCCGGGATATTGGCATATCATTCTTTCCCAAATGTACACCGTCTGCATTTATTTCTTTGACCAGCATTACATTATCATCAATGATGAATTTTGCTCCTGCATCTTTGCACATTTGCTGTGCTGTCAGTGCGGTCTTGCGCATGTCTTCGTCCAACGCTTCTTTCATACGCAGCTGTATCCATCTGCAGCCTCCTTCCAGAGCCATACGGATGGAATCAAGGTATGAATATCTGTCGTTGTAATGTGAGATGAATTGGAACTCTATCATAGATCAACCTCCGCAGACTGCTTTTATGACTATGATTTCGTCGCCATCTTTCAGGACATGGCCTGCCCACTCTGCGCGAGGGACCATTTTCTTGTTTACGGCCACAGCTATGCCTTTTGAAGGCAGGCTCAGTTCAGCGATAAGGTCTGTGATATTTCCTGACCGGCATTCCCTGTCCGTGTTGTTTACTTTAAGTTGCATATTCCTTAAGTTTCGCAAGGGATGGCCTGCAGGCAAAAAAATACGCATACCTTTTAACGGGGTATGCGTTAAGATGTAATATCCACAATTCCTACGGCAGTACTGACTGCATCAGGTTCGAGGGTATGATCTCAGCCTATTCAGGCACCCCTTTGTTAACTCAAGCAAATATATGCAAAGTCCGTAACAAAGGCAAAATTTATTTTGACTTTTTAAACCTCGGGTAATGTTTTCTTGAAAAATAGTTCGTTCCTTTGCAAACCAATCATCAGTCGGTTTGCTTGTCTGGCAAACCGGTATTTGGATTTATGCGGGACCGGAGTGTCTTTTGGAATATATTATCTGTAATCATGTGTAGGAAGAGATATTTGTTTTTTGATATAGACGGGACTTTGCTGGCAGGTTCTTACCTTAATCCTTATGTGCCTGAGTCAGCGAAAAAGGCTCTGGAATCACTCAGGACTGACGGACATTTTCTCTGTATCGCGACAAGCAGGCCGCAGGCTATGGCTGTCGGTCTTATGGAGGAACTTGGTTTTGAAAATATGGTCAGTGACGGTGGATACGGAATTACTGTCAATCGCAAATTAGTGGATATAAGACCGTTGGATAGAGATAAGGTTCTCAGGCTGATTCAGGAATGTCAGCGTAAAAACATTCCTTGGAGCATTCAGGTGGACAATTCCAATGTACGTCTTTGTCCTGATACCCGTTTTGATGAAGTTACCGGAGACAGATTTATGGAGCCGAGGATAGTGGATGGACTGACTCCGGAGGACTATCCGCAGATTTTCAAGGTTTTAGTGGCTTGCAATCCTCCGGAAGAATATGCTTTGGAGGCTTTGAAAGGCCTTCCATGGTGCCGTTATGACAGTGGATATTTTTTTGTGGAGGCTACTGACAAGGCTTGGGGAATCCGCCGTATAGTGGAGCATTTCGGTGCGGACTGTTCAGATGTCGTAGTTTTCGGTGATGCCTACAATGATATGTCAATGTTTTCTGACCAGTGGACGAATGTCGCTATGGGAAATGCCGTTCCCGAACTCAAAGCCCGTGCCGACATCGTTACCTCTGATGTCGATAAGGATGGCATTTACAATGCATGCGTAACTCTCGGGTTAATATGAATAAACTATTTGAATCAGTAGTTAAAAATAAGGTAGAGAAATGCGATGGCTACCTTTCCCATCGTATGAATTAGCAGTCCGCAAGTGGAGCGGCACTTACTAGCTCTTTGAATATTTGTTTTTTCGTTCAGCCAACTGAAGAGTGCCTCGATTGGTTCCCAGACAGATGAAACGGCTTGAGAATAAAGGTCATCAGCAGCCTTGCTTCTCCGTTTTTCTTCCTCAGAAGCCCCTTTAATGGACTTGATGGGAGCATAGAACTCATTGGCCTTATGGCTTCTTTCCAGTTCCCAGTAGTCACAGCTTCGGTATATCTTGTCAGCGAAGATCTTCTTGTTGAAAAGACCCGGCATGCATTCGCTCTGAAAGACCTTCAGGTCATTCTCGGATGCAGGTGAGAGTGCTATCTGGCACGGATGAGGAAGATGTCCTAAAAGTGTCAACCTAAATCAGGAAGTACACGTTTATACGAACATATTTAGAAGCTGTTTAAATTTTTGTCATTATAAATTTTATGAGGTATTTTTGAGGATGTTTTCTGTGACTTTTTGAAAAATTTTTAAACAGCTTCTTATTATCTTTGGGAAGTTATTTTAAATTTTCAGACAGTTTCTGTGTATAAAATTGAGTTTTAATTATGTTTGCCGAAGATATAGCAGGAAATAAAAAACTGATAGAGAAAGAGTTCGCCGCAACAAAACGGAAAGGAACGGAAAAACTGATAGAGTTTATGGACAGATACGGATTCTTTGATGCTGCTTCTGATTCGCATGATGCATCAAAGGGTGGAACTGCCAATCATTCTTTATGGAGTCTCTGGTTTGCCAGAGACGTTCTCAAATCAATCCAAAGGCAACATCAAGACACAGATATTCCAGAAGACAGCCTTATACTGACATGTCTTTGCCACGATATATGCAACTGTATTTATCCTGATATTAAAGGTGCGTATCATGGTATCAGATCTCGTGAAATCCTGAAAAAAACAGGATTTGAATTCACTGACGAGGAACTGGATGCCATAGCTTCACATAGTTCCGACACATTGCCGGGTGCATACGAAGCCAGTTCATGGCTATCTTCCGACCTTACATCGCGCCTGCACTGTCTGCTACATTACTCAGATGTCAAAAGTATAGAATTTGCTGACAGTATTCCATTTTCAGCGCTGCCTGAATATCTGGAAGATCCTCTCCGGAAAGACTACTATACTGAAGTAATCCTTAATCCTGACGAGCATGTGATGTGGATAGGTGCCCAAGACAGAGAAGACATACTTGAAAACGTAAAACAGCTGCCACAGTTTCCAGTCCACCAGATATGTTCGTTAAGTATCCGTCCAGACAGCAAGGATGATGATGTTGTCGTCCTGAGCGATGACAATGGTTTATATGCCATGGCATTCCTTTCTGAAGAAAGCTGCAATGGAAGTGCTCCTGTATATCGCTCAGATAAAGTTCTCTTCGGATATACGGATTTTATTTTCCGTATATCCCGTTTTCCAAAGTACCGTTCCTCCTATATTATTGCCAGGAATATCAAGGGACGCTGGGGAGTCTATAGAATTAGAGAGAACAGAAAGAAAAATATTGATCATAAAATCCTGATTGACAGAGTCGTAGAGTTTACATACAGGTATCCTGAAAAAGCTTCTCTGTCTTTGCGTGGACACAGCAGGCATCTTATAGGTACTGATCATCCTTATTTTTACCAAGAATTGCATCTGAAAGACTCCGAAACATATAAAAACCTTAACAAATAACCAATATTATGAAATTCATTAATTTTTTAAGAAAAGCTGTCCTACCGGCAGTTTCATTGGCAGGAGTTTCACTGATGCTCTCCTGTAGCGCGGAGAATCCAACAACCTATGGAAAACGGACAGATGCCTTGGCTGATTCCACATGGAATATTTCACAATGGATATCAGCGGCTGATGCTCCTGTAATAAGCGGTACTGTACATGACGGGACTCGTTCTGCAGACGGGACCAACTGGTTTGTGTCAAATGTCCGGAATAGCAGGAAAGTGAAAAGAGCCAGATGGATGACAGCTGGACTCGGTGTGTATGACATATATGTTAATGGAAAACTTATAGGAGACGAAATTCTCAAGCCAGGATTTACACATTATGCAAAAACAAAACTGTCATTCACTTATGATATAACTGATGCGTTCCTTACTGATGCCGGGGAAGTGAATGTCATTTCAGCCTGCATGACACCTGGATGGTGGGCGGACAAAATAATAACTCCAGGAGGACATGAAGGAATGGTCGGCAGGAAGTGCGCTTTCAGGTGTGTATTGGAACTAACATACTCGGATGGAAGTACCGAATCTTTCGGAACAGGTCCTGACACATGGAAAGCCGGAATCGCAGGCCCTGTAACACATGCTTCGATATTTGACGGAGAAGAGTATGATGCGAGGATTCTGCCTGGTTATGAGACCCGGGAAATGCTTGGCAGACCGGAAATCAATACTGAATTCACAGGCAGAATACTTCCCTCTGAAGGTGCCGAGATATATTTCCGGCATGACCTTACTCTGTATCCTGTCAAAGCTTATGTATGGGAAGATATAGAAGGAGAGAGCGGCGAGGCATACGGCAAAATCATTGTCAAACGGGAGTACAAGGCAGGGGAGACCATGGTTGTACGCCCTGGGGAAAACCTTGTCATAGATTTCGGTCAGAATTGTTCTGCTGTTCCTTCATTTGTATTCAATGCCCCGAAAGGTACCGTGATGGAGTGTTTTCCTGCTGAACTGCTCAATGACGGAAACGGCTCAAAGGCGCGCGGTATGGACGGGCCGGAGGGAAGTGTCCATCGTCTCAACCTGAGAGTACCGGACAGCGGCATGAAACTCCGCTACACTTTTGCCGATCAGGAAAAAGATGCCGGATACTGTCCTCGAAATACATTTTTCGGCTATCGTTTCATTTCTATTTCAGCATCAGACGAAGTAAAAATCAAAAGCATAGTTTCACTGCCTGTAACATCAGTTTCCAGAGAAATGGAATGCGGATCCATAGAAACAGGTAATGAACTTGTCAACAAACTTATTTCAAACACTGTCTGGGGCATGCGGTCAAATTACCTTTCTGTCCCGACCGACTGTCCGCAGCGAAACGAAAGACTTGGCTGGACTGCCGATACCCAGGTGTTTGCCGAAACCGGAACTTTCTTTGCAAACACTGCTTCATTTTTCCATAAATGGATGAGAGACATGACGGATTCACAAAGCAGTACTGGCGGATTTCCAGGAGTCGCTCCTACTGCACAGTATGGAAATGAAATGATGAGACTGGGATGGGCAGATGCCGGAATTATAGTACCATGGGTAATCTGGAAGCAGTTTGGAGACAATTCCATTGTAGATAAATACTGGGAATCAATGGAAAAATTCATGAACCATATAAATGAGACACGTTACGACCACAATGCTCTGATTGATGAAAACGGAAATTACCAGTGGGCAGACTGGCTCAGTTACGAGCCGCTTGAAAGTTGCAGCGGAAGAGCATTCGGGCCTGATGCAAACGGTAACATCCGGCCTCTGGAAGATGCACTCGAATATTGGAATTACCTGAGCGCGTCATACTGGGCTGTGGATGCCGGAATGATGCGTGATATGGCAAAAGCTACCGGACGGGACACTTCATGTTATGAAGTAATGCTTTCCGATGCAAAACGTTATATTAAAGAGCGTTTTCTGACAACAGACGGGAAGTTCAGAACGGAAATACTGAACGAAATGCAGACTCCGATTCTGTTTGCACTTAAAAACGGTATTGTAGAAGGCCGCGAAAAGGAAGCAATGATTTCGTCATTGAGGGACAATTTTGCCAGGCATGACAATTGTCTGCAGACAGGATTTCTCGGGACATCGATTCTTATGCCGACCCTTACTGAAAACGGAATGTCTGACATAGCCTGGGAACTCCTGTTCCAGAGAAAAAATCCAAGTTGGCTGTACTCTGTTGACAATGGCGCCACGACCATTTGGGAAAGATGGAACAGTTATATGATTGACAAAGGGATGGGACCACAGGGAATGAACAGTTTCAATCATTATGCATACGGAGTGGTTTGCGAATGGATTTGGGAAACAGCAGCCGGAATCGCTTCCGATCCGTTATGCCCTGGCTTCATGCACATCGTTATGAAGCCTGTTCCGGACAGAAGGTTAGGCTATTTGAAAGCAGAATACAATTCTGCAGCCGGCCCGATTAGAAGCGCGTGGAGATATGATGGAGACAAGTGGATCTGGAATTTTACTATTCCAGAAGGCTCAACTGCATCTGTTACGTTGCCGGGTGAGACAGAAGCGAAAGAGTATTCTTCCGGAACTTATAATATCGTACATAGAATCCGGTAACTTTTATCTATAACCAAATGTTGAAAAATAATTGGTTTCTTATAGTTAATTTCTGTAAATTTTATAGATTTGCAGCAATTAACGGTGATTTACTGAAGAAATGAAAAATTTCAATGAGTTTATGTCTTGGGCAGGAAAAGGGATTTCCAGTCCGAAGTTCTGGAAAGATTTGATTATTATGATATTCGGCATTATGGTAGGCGGAATATCACTTTATTATTTCCTTTTGCCTACCGGGGTGGTAATCGGTACAGTAACCGGTCTTGCAATGGTGCTCAATGCGCTTATCCCAATTATCAAAGTATCTCAGTTCGTCCTTATACTGAATGTTATACTGGTAGCTCTGGCTCTAATCGTCGTGGGAAAGGAATTCGGACTTAAATCCATTGTAGCATCGATTTTCCTTGGACCGGCAATTGATTTGTGCGAATGGATATACCCTATTGAGAACCTGCTCGCTCCGGGACAGACTACAGTGATGGGAGACATATGGTTTGACTTATGCTGTTTTGTAATTCTGCTTAGTGCCTCTCAAGCCATGCTTTTCAGAATCAATGCCTCCAGTGGAGGTCTTGACATCATAGCAATGATATTGAACAAGATAATGCATATAGAGATAGGAACATGTGTGACAATTGCCGGAATTGTGGTTTGCTTCTCAGCCATATTCATTCCTGATTCTTCTTTCAGGATGATTATAATAGGTATTATCGGAACCTGGCTTAACGGTCTTGCCATTGACTACTTTATGGCAAGCCTGAACCGAAGAAAGAGAGTGTGTATTGTCTCCCCGGAATATGATCAGATACGCAAGTATATAATAAATGATCTGGAAAGGGGCTGTACCCTTTATGATATAAGAGGCGGTTATTCAGGTACTCCCGGTGTTGAGCTTCAGGCATTACTGACGCAGCACGAATACGGCTGCCTTTATGAATATATAGAGAAAAATAATATCAATGCATTTATGACAGCCGGCAACTGCAGTGAAGTCCACGGATTGTGGAATGAGCAGTCGCATCACAAGAAATCACATGATAACTAATTGGATTATAATATGAATTGATGAACGAAGAGGGTGACCTCAAAGTCTTATGACTTTTGAGAAATCACCCTCTTTCATTTTATGATAAAATTGTAATTTTATTAGTGAGCCCCGCCAATACCGCGCTCGCGGCATATTGCTTCATAGGCCTGTGAAACAGCCTTGAATTTTTCCTCTGCCGCCTTCTGCACATCTTCTCCAAGAGTTGCTACCTTATCAGGATGATATTTGACAGCCATCTTCCTGTATGCTTTTTTAACCTCGTCATCAGTTGCATTAGGGTCAATCTCAAGAATCAAGTAATTGCTGTCATTACATGGCCTGAATTGAGCGATAATGGAATCCGAGTCTCCTTTTGACAGACCAATATATGTAGCAATAGTCTCCAGCACATCTGTTTCCCGTTGCTGCAATCCGTCACATGCTCCAAGCGATACAAGGAAATGAAATAATTGTAAGCGTTGAGCATAATCCATGCATGAGCGGATTTGAATGCATACTTCATACAGGTTAAAATCCTTTTGAAGAATATTCTGAATTATTTCTTCCGCTTCATCAGCAGCCTGAGTGCCGAAATTCCTGGCAAAAAACTCCCTGACCTTTTCCATTTCTTTATCTGAGGTCTTTCCGTCAGCTTTGATTACTGCAGCAGACAAGACCAGAAGGCTCATCAGAAAACTGTTTCTCTGACTCTGATTCCAGGACTTGTCTTCTCCAAATCCGTCTGGAGAAGAAGTTTCAGACAGTTTTTCCAGCTGAGATGTAAAAAAATAACCTATTATACCTCCGAGAGGTCCGAACATGGCCCACCCGAGTGCGCCTGCAATCCATTTTCCAAATCCCATTTTTATAATCATTTAAATCATAGGGGACAACATAGCTGTCCGGAGAAATTTTTTACCATAAAGTAAGTTGCCCGTTTGAGTCGTCCTCCGGAACATTAGCCGACTC
>URDD01000061.1 GCA_900546395.1 uncultured Bacteroidales bacterium
AACTGCCGAACCTCGTTTCCGAAAACTGCAGAATCCTTATTTTCTTAAAATTGTTGGTTGAAAACTTGCTTTTTACATGTTTGAAGGACAGGATGTTGAAATTTCCGGGTCCGGGAAGCAGATTTTCGTCTCAAGGAAAACCGTTTCAGATAAGACCGGGCTTTCTGAACAGAAGCCTGAAGAAAAAGTGACTGTAAGTGGCAAGGTTACTGATGAAAACGGAGACCCTCTTCCTGGAGCAGCAGTAGCAGATCCTTCAGGACGCTTCGGAACAGTGGCGGATGCTGACGGTCATTATGTAATCATAGTCGATAAAAAAGTAAATTCCCTGCTCTATTCTTTCCTGAGCTATACTTCGCAGGAAATACTGGTAGGTGGCAGGACTGCTATAGATGTTTCCCTTCAGCCGGATGAGAACAATGTGCTGAACGAAATAGTCGTTGTAGGTTATGGCACTACCAAAAAAGCCGATCTGACAGGCTCTGTAACCACTGTAAAGATGCAGGATATCCAGGCTATGCCCAACACTACTGTCGATCAGGCTCTTCAGGGTCGTCTTGCAGGAGTGGATATCATGAGCACTTCAGGAGCTCCCGGAGCATCCACATCTATCCGTATCCGTGGTACACGTTCGATAAATGCTTCTAATGAGCCTCTTATTATTGTGGATGGTGTGGTGGATGCTGTCAGTGATATAGGTGAAATCAACTCGGCTGACATTGCTTCCATTTCTGTTATGAAGGATGCATCTTCAACGGCGATTTATGGCTCGAGAGGAGCAAATGGAGTAATACTTGTCACGACAAAAAGAGGTACGACAAGCCGTCCAAGCATTACTGCAAAAGCACAGTTTGGATTGTCTTATCTTGCCAGAGAGCTGGATATCATGGATAAAGATGAATTTCTGAGATACCAGAATGACAGATATTATTTTTCGAACTTGAACAATCCCACAGCACCTCCAAGATATGACCCTAACCAATATAAAAATAACACAAACTGGATCAGGGAGATTACCAGAGTCGCTCCTTATCAGGATTATAATGTTTCAATAAGCGGCAAGCTGGCAAACGCACTGACATATTACGGAGCCCTTTCCTTTACTGACAACCAGGGAATAGTCAAGGAAAGCTCTCAAAAAAGAATTACAGGTCGATTGAATTTGGACTATACTATCACCAAATGGCTTACTGTAGCCTTGAAAATGAGCACATCGTTCAGACAGGACCATCCCAATAAAGCGAATATAGGAGGAAAAAGCTATTGGGATGGAGCCATTTATCTGGCGCCTACCATCGGTCCGGACGATATATATAATCCTCTTTATGAAAACGGAACAGCAATAAACACTCCTATGGCTAATATCAAGAATGTGGAACATAAAAAAGAATACACCACTACAAATACGGCTCTGGAGTTCACAATCCGTCCGGTGAAGGGGCTTGTCCTGAAAAGCAACAACAATCTTATGGTATATCAGAGACATGATTACCAGTTCTGGCCCAGTACTTTGCCTAAACGTGTGGAAGGCGAAGGGGCGGATGCTTACCGCTATGAAGGAGACGCGCGGAAATTCATATCGGAAAATACCATAACATACAATAAAAAGACGCGTACAGGACATAGTTTCGATGTGCTCGGAGGTTTTTCGACTTCAGTGAATGTCATGAACTATCTTTCGCTGAAGGCAGAAGGGCTTCTTTCCGATGATTTGAAATGGAATAACTTGCAAGGTGTATCAAGCAAACAGAATCTTACACCGTACTCGGCTGCAGAACAGGTAAACAAGATGTCTGCTTTTGCAAGGTTCAATTATAACTTCAAGAATCGTTATTATCTTACTGTGACAGGGCGTCTTGATGGAGCTTCCAATTTTGCGGAAAACCATAAGTGGGGATTCTTCCCTTCAGCGGCATTTAAATGGACGATAAAGAATGAGCCGTGGTTGAAAAATGTCAGAAAAGTAAACGATCTATCTTTGAGAATCAGCGCAGGATGTACAGGAAATGACGCCATTTCATATTATCGCTCCCTCGATGCTTACTCCATGGATATTAAGGGCTGGCTTTTCGGCGGCAGCCAGGGAGCTTCAGTATATCCTAACAGGGTGGCAAATCCCGATTTGACATGGGAGAAGACGAATTTATATAATATTGCCCTGGAGGGCTCTTTCTTCAAGGACAGACTCAGTTTTGTTATAGAAGGCTACCATTCCGTAACTACCGACTTGCTGCTTTATCTAAAGACACTTCAGTCAACAGGATACAGTAGCCGTCTGACAAATATCGGAAAGACCAACAATACTGGTGTCGAACTTACTATTTCAAGTCGTAATATCCAGAAACCTCATTTCGGGTGGACGACAGATTTGACGCTTTCGCATAACCGGCAGATGGTACTGGATATCGGGCAGGAAGATTATGTAAGCGTGTTGAACAGCCCGGGAAACAATTCGTTTATGATGTACGGATACAAGAAAGGATATCCATTGAATTCCCTGTGGGGATTCCAGTATGCTGGAGTATGGCACAATGAGGACGAGTGGGTTCGCAACAAAGTGACAAAGAGTTATGTGTCCAACACAACTGTAGCGGAAGGGGCTTCTGCTAAGCCTGTTCTTGGCTGGGCCAAATATATTGACCAGAACAATGATGGCATCCTTTCCCAGGAAGATTTGATTTATCTTGGAAATTCCGATCCTCTTATATATGGAGGCCTGCAGAATACTTTCCATATTTACAATTTTTCAATATCAATCTTCTTTACTTATTCGTTGGGCGGGAAGATATACAACTGGTCAGAATTGTCTATGGCCGGAACCTATTCTGCCAATCAGTACAGATATATGGAAGATGCCTGGCATCCTGTCCGCAATCCTGAATCGGATATTCCGAGAGCTGGAGCAGAGGCCAGAATGCTACCAAGCGACTTTATGGTGCACGATGCTTCATATCTGCGTCTTAAGAATGCGAGCATCAGCTACCGGTTTGACTTTTCCAAACGCTCAAAGGTGTTCAGGGATCTTACCCTTTCCCTTTCGGGAACAAACCTCTTTCTTCTGACGCGTTACAATGGTTTTGATCCTGATGTCTCAACAGACAGTAATTCTACTCTCAGACGTGTGGATATGGGTGCTTATCCTCAAAGCCGTATGGTAATGTTGGGAGTCACGCTGCGTTTATAAATAGTAATGATATGAAAATGAACAATATGAAATATATAAGACTCGGCATATTTATGTTTCTTGTCGTACTGGCTTCTGGGTGTTCTTTGAAAGAAACCCCGAAATCATTTGTCTCAAGAAAGAACTACTACAATACGGAAACACAGTGCATAGCGGCCCTTAATGGGTGTTATGCGCCTTTGGCATCGATATATCATGCAAACTTTATGATTATGACTGAAGGCGTGACGGATTTGTGGTATTCTCTTTCTACTACGGTTGATGCGATTTTAGATGTAACCCCTGCCAAACCTCAATTCGGAGCAACGGTCTGGCTGCAGGGTTATCGCGGAGTCATGAGGACAAATGAGTGTATTGAGTGTATAACCGCCTGTCCGTTGCCTGATGATGTGAAAATTCCTATGGTGGCTGAAGCCAGGACATTGAGGGCAATGTATTATTACATACTGACTTGTGTCTTTAACGGAGTCCCTTATTATGACTATATGGTTGCGGATGACAAGACTCTTGAAGTGATAAGAAAACTTCCTAGGACCGATGCATATGAAATAAGAGCCCGTATGATAGATGACCTCAAGACAAATGCTGTTCCTTATTTCAGTGACGGACAGAAGGTTAGGGCGAGTGAGATAAAAGACCAGAGGGCTGGATATGCTATGTGTCAAATGCTTATAGCGAAGATGGCTATGTGGAATGAGGATTGGACAGAAGCTATAGCTGCCTTGAAAGAGATAGAGAAGATTTATGGGGAATTTACAGAATCGCGCTATCCTCTTGAAAAGACAATGTGGAGGTATAAGAATAAGATAGAAAGTATATTCGAAATACAGCATGACTGGTCCAAGACGGGGGTGCAGTATGCCGGAAATGTGGCGAATATAATGACTCCTGCAAACAGTGCGGTTGACGGAGTCCGCTACTATGACGGGGTAATGATACCTGAATTGGGAAACGAAACTACTTCGTGGAGTTCCTTGAGAGCCAATAATACTTTTGGAATCTACCGTTTGCAGAACAATTATTCCACGACACAGACCGCTCAGTCTGAAAACAGCATTTTTTCCCCGCTTCCGATGAAGCCTGACACTGAATCTGGTGACTACAACACGGCTGACGACCGTTATTATACTATTCTTGACAAGGATGTAATCTCAAAACTGAAAGCAGGTGAACCTGCTGTTGTAAGAGGACAGAAAGTAGATCGCAGATGTCTTTATGTTTTGGGGCTCGGAAACTATGATACAGGAGATACATTCAACATTTCAAAAAGTTACGGCGTAGGTTGGGCCGGACCTAAATTCTGGTGTCCTGGCATTGTGCAGAGCAATGATTCCAACAACTATACGGTATTCAGATATGCTGATGTCATTCTTATGATGGCGGAGTGTTATATCAATATGGAAAATTCAGATGAAGCGCTACGATATCTGAATATGACAAGGGCACGGGCCTGTGTGGATCCTTGGGATAACTTTGTAGGATTTGACGATCTTTTTGTCAAATTGAGGGCCGAGCGTGCCAGAGAACTTGCAGGTGAGTTCCAGAGAAAGTTCGATCTTGTAAGATGGGGTATCTGGTATGAGCAGACATTGTCCAATACAAACCAGAGCAAGGGCCTTAAGGATAGAATCCGCAGGTGTCACCGCTACTATCCTATACCTGACACGGAATGTGCCCTCTCAGGATATGTACTTACAAATGACGAGTATGTTGCGGAAGGAATGTAAATTAAAAGTCAATGTTTGAAATGAACAGAATAACAGTCATTGCAATATCGGTACTGGCGTGTATTTTGGTTTCCTGCCAGAAGCCGTTTGATAAGCATTGGGATTTGCGTGTTGATTCCAATGAATATGTAACATCTTATAGAGACACTTCGCTTACCATTACCGTATGGTGTTCCGACGAATGGTCCGCATCCCTTTCCGAAGGGTCCGATTGGGTGAGTCTTGAGAAGGACGGCGGAAGCGGGATAGGGCATCTGACGCTGTCCTTCGCTGAAAATCCGGGCTTGCTCAGAAGGGCGAAAGTAAAATTGGCGTCAGGAGCGCAGAAGCAGGAAGTGACAGTGTCCCAGAGGGCTTCTGTCGCTGCTCCGAAACTTTATTTCGAGAATACCGGAATCCGGCTTCCCGACGGCAGTTACAGGATGAAAATGTCATTGATTACAAACCTGAGTGATGAAATAATAGCATCCATAGAACCGGAAGTTTCCTATGAAGGAGAAGACGGCTGGATAAGTGATATACTGGTTGAGGATGGCCGTCTGCCTTTGGAGGAATCGTTCAATCAGCCAGACTGTTTTCGCAGGAATGTTGTATTTGATGTGAAAAATACTGCTGCAGGGACTTCCTCTTCCGCAAGACTGACTTTTGCGATTGCCGATGCTGCACTTAATGAATATGAAGCGTCCCTGACTGTGGAAAAGACAGGAGAGACCCCTTATATAAGGTTTGAGGCAGAAGAAATTGATGTTGACAGGACTGGAGGCGACAAGGAAGTGAAAATCGGGTCAAACCTGCCTGTGTCAACGGAATACTTCTCCGTATCAGAGTCTCCGGATTCGGATACCTTCATTGAAAATATGAAAATAGCGGGCGGATTGCTTAAGTTTTCAGTCGGAGAAAACGAGTCAGGGCATGAAAGGATTGCGGAATTGACTTTAAGTTACATTGATAGCGGTGACACTGAAACCAGATCTGCACCACTCCGTATCAGACAGACTATAGACATGACATCCTTTGATAACTGCGAGATACGTTCTGCGGATGAGCTGTTATCATGGGTCAGAGGCAAAGATTATTGGAAAGATACCGATGTGATTACTCTTATGAATGACATTGACTTGCAGGGAGAGTCCTGGACACCGGTTGATTTTAGGGGGACATTTGATGGCAACGGACATTCCATAAAAGGAATAAATGTGTTGAAAAGCGGATATTGCTCTTTCTTCAGAGTAGTAAGCGGCAATGCTGTAATACGGAATCTTACTTTCGGAGCCCCAGGAGACGGCAGTCATTTCACTTGTACCGGAGCAGGGAATGAAGGCGGATATGTATTCGCAGGGCCGGTAGCAAAGATTACGGATAACGTCAAATTGGAGAATATTGTAAATTATGCCGATGTCATTATTTCCGAAGAATGTACCGACTGCACCAAGGGATATTATGCCGGAGGAATAGCTGGATCCCATTTCTCGGTTTCTGCCGCTACCGGATGTGTGAACTACGGCAAGGTATCGATGCTTGCCGCGCCATCTGTATATATGGACCTCGGTGGATTATTCGGAGAGGTAGTAAAGGGAGGAGATGTTTCTGATTGTGAAAATCATGGAGCAGTACAAGTGAAGTCGGAAAAAGGGGCTGCAAGTGTCAATGTCGGAGGTATTATAGGTTATCTGAATAACGCTTCTTCAATAACCGACTGCACCAATGATGCTCCTGTTCATATCTATAACAATAGTGGAGCTACTTACAAGCTTTACGCAGGAGGAATAATAGGATTTACGGGGAATGCAAATGCCTCCAGTGCAGTTTCTCCTGAAATTGTGTCAGGATGCAGGAATCTTGCGGGGGGCACCGTGAAATGTTCCGGCAGCAAGGCAGGTGAAGCCTTTATCGGAGGAGTCGTTGGCTATACGCTGAATGTAAATACTCCGTTTGACAATTGCAGCAATGAGGCAGAGATATCCGCAGATTATACTCCAGGGGCTTCCTGTTATACCTATTTGGGCGGTTTTGCAGGACAGCTCAAAGGACAGGGGCAGAAAATAATGGCATGTTCAAATACAGGAAATGTCAGAATTGAGTCTGGAAACAGCAAAGGCTCAATAAGGATGGCCGGACTGGTCGGCGCAGTGGCTTCTGCCGATATTGTAATTGATAGATGCGGATGCAGAGATGCAGTAGTGGAAAGCACGGAAAAACTTGCTGCCTCAAACGGTGTAGGCGGGCTTGTGGGAATGCTTACAAACAAGAATTTGACTATAAAGGACTGCATCTGCTCCAATGTTTCAGTAAAGGCAGTAAAGGTTTCGGGAACAAATTGCGCAATGATTCTGGCATATTTCGGAAGTGCGGGCAATAGGATAGAAAACAATGGAGTGGGCGGAAGTGTGAACGGCACTGTGCTGACGACTGAAAATATTTCTGACAAAAAGCTGATATACAATGCCTCTGCTTCTGCCGAAGGGACTCTTACATATACAGGTACATATATAATCGAATGACAATGAAAAACATAATAATGGCAATAGCCGCGTTGTCGGCTGTATCTTGCGCAGCTTTGGATGACGCAGAATATAAGACTCTTCATGAACTGGCTAGTCCGGAGCGCACTATTGTAGTGCCTGCGGACGGCGGAGAAGCTGTCTTTACCGTATATTCCAACGGAAATACCCTTATCGAGGCAATAGGTCTTGAAGCTTCTCAGGCAACAGTCAGCGCCACATCATTGGAAGGAGACGGGAAAATTCATGTAACGTTTCCGGAAAACAGCGGGATGCGCAGGATGGTAACTCTTTGTCTGAGCTTGGATGAAGGAAAGAAACTGGATACGCTTTATGCAAAACAGGAAGGAGTTAAGGCTTTCATGGACTGCACTTCACCATTCCGCTTTGTAGATGGACGTGAATCGAGAATGACAGGGTTTGAATTGCAAACCAATATCCCTTTTGAAGACCTTGATACTGAAATATCTTATCTCTCCGGGCCTGATGGGTGGATTGAATCCGTCTCTTCGGACCTCGGAACAGTGATTGTAAAGACCAGACTGGCAGGAGCTGATTCTGGACGGGGAGAAGTGGCCTTGTCTTTTATTGACGGATGGGGAGAGTCTCTCAAGACTTCTTTATTCATAACGATATCTGACAATACCGGTGCGTTTGGAGAAAAAGTGCCTTTTTCAGAAATAGGTTCTTATGCGGGGAAAGGCAAAATAGGGGAGGACCTGTTTATTGAAGGAGTTGTAGTAAGTGACTGCAATAGCCGTAATATGGAACTCAATCCGAGTGTCAGTTATGACAAGGTGGATATTGAAGAGAATGGAAGGACAGCCTACGTCACATCTGAAGACAGAATGTCTGGGGTGAGACTGAAGTTTTCTGAAGCCGGTGATAACGTGCTTGTCCATGGAGTAGGCATCAAATTCAGTCTCAGGGATGCTGAAATCCATAAAGATGACGGTACTGAATCATACACTGTGACAGGTCTGACAGGAGCCAGTGTCATCAGCACTACGGAACCTTCAGCGGTGCTTCCTAAAGTTAAAAGGCTCGGTGAATTGACTGATAGTGACTTATATACTTATGTCTCTATTCCCGATATGGAGTTTGCATGCAAGTTCGGCTCTTATGCGAATGTTTATGAAAACTATGTACTAAAATCGGAAGTGAATCAGAGTGCTGAAAAAAACAACAATAGGCTTGACGGCTGGGCTACATTGCTTGTAGATGGAGAAGGCAGGGCTGTTTATGCCCCTGTAAATATGCTGTGTCTGTGGAGACGTTCTGGAAAAGGTGTCCCTCAAGGAAGAGGACCGCTTACAGGTATTCTTGTAAGCAATGATATGAAACGCTATGGCAATCTTGGCCGTTATCAGGTAAGGGTGCTGGATGAAAGCGGCTTCGGACAGGAGTGGTCCGGCAGCGGAGCTTTCACGACTCTGGCAGAATGGGACGGCGCTCCGTATCAGTATCGCTTCAGCCAGTACAAGAGCAATCCGCGGTATCAGTATAATGCGCTTGAAACGATTATACCGTCTGACGATTTCTCTTCATCGAATAAGACTCCGGCAGCGGAGTTGGTTTGTGAAAACCATTCTGTTGGAAACAATACTTCTTGGCCGCTTTCATCATATTCGACATATACTTATGTCAAGGCTGACGGTCTTGGAGCCTGGCCGTCAGCGCCTGTAGGGGATTTCCGCAAATCCCTGTGTATTTCTGCAGATATAAAAGGATGGTATGACTGGGACGGCAATACGATTACAGGATATAACGGCATCTGCGTGTCGTTCAGTACAAAAGAGCTGCAGGGGAGTATGATTCAGTTTCATTATGCTTTCTGTGTGGGAAATATCTCTGCGGCGACATCAAGGTATTTCCCGGCTCACTGGTGTTCGGAATATAGCATTGACGGAGGAGTTTCCTGGAGGCCGTTGAAAGATGCTGCGACAGGAGCGGATTATGTCCATATGCGTTCGCTTCCATGGTGGGATGCCTCGATAGGAGGAGTGACATACAGGACTAATTCTCATTGCGGACTGGGACCGACTGAGCACGTGTCCTATCTGCCGTCGGATGCTTTCGGTCATGACAAAGTGATTGTGAGAGTCAGGCCTTATGATAATGTGATGGCGGTATTTCCTACTGAATGGAATGACGATGTGGAAACCGCCTATGTATTACATAATACTACAGTTAAGGAAACGACGGTACAGTTTGACTACATTTATATAAGCTACCGATGAGCAGACTGGTTGTAATTGTTTTCATGGTTGTCCTCTCATTTTCTGTAATTTCCTGTCAGGACAAGCCTGGTGATCTAACGGGAGACGATACCGGGGAGGAGGGGTTCTTTCTTGAACTCGCCTTTCCGTATTGTCCAGGTATTGTATCAGAAGAACATACTTATGCCGTCGTCAACGGCGAGAAGGCGGGAGTGGTCTTTAGGGACGGTAAAGCTTTAGTATCCGTACCAGTGTCTGCTGAAGGAATATATGATATAATATACCCTGCCGATGTTTATTCCAGACTTTCTGGCACTGTGGTTTTGCCTCCCGGAAGGACGGCTTCGCCGGAGGGGGCGGCCAGGTTGTCTGACTTTATATTTATGGGCAGGACTGAAGGCGGTGAAAGGAAAGCCGGGATGAAGCCTTTGACTGCAATTCTGCAGATTGACATTGCAGGAGGAGGCAGACTGGGAAGTCTTGTCATGGAAAGTGAAGGAGAGCCTCTCTGTGGAACTTACAGACTGGATGGATATGGACTGGAACGTGATGAAACTCTTCCATGTCTTCCGTTTGTAACTTTCTTGTCCGGCAAGGCGGATGTAAGTTCCGTATTTCTTTCGATACCATCAGGATATTATGGAAAACTCTCCTTAAGGGCTGTTGATATTAACAACCGCAGTTCTGTCATTGTGTCAGAAGGAGGTGATTTCAAGGAGGGGAATCTGTACCGGCTCGGGACAGTTTGCTTTGATAAGGACTCGCCGGTAGTTTATGCAGAGCATTTTGATGCTTGCGTATGGGGCGGAGATCCTGTGGGAAACAGACCGGGCTATGGTCCTGACAACGGCAAGGATATCCGTGCCGGCAAAGATCGGATTATTGCGGATAAGGCTGTCTTTCCCAAAGAAAGTTCCATCCCAGGAACAATCCTCCTTAAAACGGCCGACTGGGAGACCCGCAGCTGGGCTATGTCTGACGAGTACCTCAATGCTACGGGGCTGGGACGCTTTTCGGAACTTTTTTATGTATGTCCCTATCAGGGATATATCGGCGGAGACCTGTCATTGTCTTATTCGAACAGGCCATTGGTTTATCTTCCATCAGAAATGGATATTGATACTCCGCTCGTATGTGAGCTGTCTTTCAATATCAGCAGCAGCGGAGTCCTTGAAAGTGATATAGAACTGTCTGCACTGCATTCGAGTATGAAATCAATATCTGTTGACGGAGTGGATTTGGGACTGTCTCTTGATGGCTCATGCCAGTATGTTACCCAGCGCAGTTCCAAATCTTATATAACGGCTTTGTTGAAGCCTGATCTGATAGGAGATGGTTCCTGGCATAATGTGAGGATTGCTTTCAATGCTTTCGGGCGCAATGCGGCTGTCAGGTTCTCGCCGTCTGTAATCCGAGGTGGCAATAATGTTTTTTACCTTGATGATATAGTAGTGAGGAAATTTGACTGTGAATCAAACAGGATTCTTTCTGAAACCACTCAGGTCATGCCGGTTGTTCACAAGGGCAGTGAGGCGGATAATACTGAAAATATGAGACTTATGCCGACCTATACATCGAATCTGTCAAACGCTGCACTTTATACATCCGCCTTGGATATGGGAATTACCCATGTATCGGTCGGCCTGCCAGATGACCGCTTAAAGTGGGACGGGCTTGTCAGTGAAGGAGTCCGGCACATTGCGGAAAATGGTGGAAGAACGCACATTTGGAGTGTGCATCTCCCGTATGGAAGCAGAAGCAGCCGGCGTGACAAGGACCTTTGTGTCGCAGACGAACAGCTTCACAGGGAGACAGTTAGTTTTTTTATAGATGCCATACGTGCTGTGGCTCCGTTGCATCCTGACAATGTCCTTGTACATTGTAATCAGACCCTGCTTTTCAGCGACGGTAGTTCCGGTGAGATGATGGTGCGTTCTCTTGCAGAGATAGCTCCTGTCGCAGATTCCATAGGAGCTCATCTTGTTGTGGAGAATATGTCATACGGAATCGGTGCGGATGCGGAAGACCTTTCAATGTATGTAGACGAGGCTAACAAGAGGGTATCTTTAAAAAAAGATATCAGGATTTGTATGGATACGGGGCATGCAAATCTTTATCTGAATACGGTAGGAAACCGCGGCAATATAGTTGACTGGGCCAGAACTGCAGGCCCGCGCATCGGTGATTTGCATATTGCAGGAAACCGTGGCCTTTCAAATATCGTCGGACAAAACGGCATTACCTGTTATGATGACCATCTGTTCCCGGGGTATGATCATGGAATTACTGATTATTATGATCAGATAGGAAGAAATGGTTTGTGGGGAGAGTTTTATGCAGTGTTGCTAGACAATTGCCGGTATCGCGGACCGTTTGTCTTTGAAATATCTGCAAGGGACAGGCAGATCAATGGCGAGACAAGGTGCGACAATATTGCGACACCGTGGTATGTCGTTGAATGTCATGATAATTATATATATCCAGAATACAGAAAATACATAGGAAAATGAAAAGACAATTATTTATAGTATTGCTGTGCTTCTTTTCCGTCTTTACAGCAAATGCAGAAGGAATAGGTAGATTAAAGGAATTATGTATGCCGGGAAAGATCTATATCCCGGAAAATGATCTGTTCATAGAAGGGGTTGTCATCAGTGACTACAGAAGCGAAAATGTAGCTGTCAACCCGAATCTTACTCATTCGTTTGTCGATATAGGTGTAAATGACAGGACCGCGTATATCCAGGAGTCGGACGGCAGTATCGGAATTAGACTGTTGTTCACTTCGCCTGTTCATAATCGTCTTGAGAGATATGACCATGTCAGACTCAACCTGACAGGATGTACGGTTGAAAGACATGCCGATCCGGATATGATAACAGTGAGTGGACTCAAGTCATCCAATGTGCTGGGCAAAACCTCCGGGGTATCTTCGGATATAAAGACAAAGGAACGGGGCATATCGGAACTTACAGATGCGGATATTTTCACAGAAGTTACTCTGAAAGATGTAGATGTGGCTTGTAAGAACGGATGCTGGACAAATATCTATGAAGCATATTCCCAGTATTGCCATAATATACATCAGAGTCTAGACTATGTACAGAATAAAAGAATGGATTCCTGGGCTACGCTGATGAGGGATGTCAGGGGCGATTGTATATATCTGATGGTAAATACACTCTGTCCATGGAGACGGGACGGCAATGTCCTGCCGCAGGGGCTCGGAGATGTCAGGGCCGTCGTTGTATCTGAAAATCTAAGAAGATACGGAGGTGATATGGGACGTTATTCGATAAGGCCTATGTACAGGGAGGATATACAGCTCAGCGGTAAAGCATCCTCTACTCCCTGGAAAACCATTTGCGGGTGGGAATATGACGGTCTCGGCGGCCAGTTCATAACATTTGAGAAACTTGGAGTACAGGGCGGAGTGTGGCGTGACGGTAAAGTCGGGGACAGAGTTGTCAGTGACAGGGGTGATGGAACGGCCTACCTTTGGACGGACAGTGGCAGCAGTATTCATATAGACGGTGACCTGGATGCCCTTGATGCTTTAGGAAAAGGCTATCAGATTAACGGGGCTCTTTATTTCAAGTCTGCGACAAAAAACTGGTATTCCTTCAACCGGAACGGTCAGGCAGACGGAGTGAAATCTATTTTAGTGGAGTTTTCTACTTCAGGTCTTTCGGGAGATTCAATGAGGCTGTTTTTCAGTTGGGCGGCCGGTGATCAGAATGCTGACAATAACTATGGCTTCCCGGCTCAGTGGAAGGTGGAGTGTTCTACTGACGGCATTTCCTGGAAAGAACTTAAGGAAACAGCGACCGGAAATACTACCGTAAATCTGCGTCCGCTTCCATTCTGGGACAAGAAAATCAGGGACGGCAGGAATGTCCCCACTAGTTACGATGCAGCATTGGGAATGCAGCAGAGAGGCTTCTCTATTCCTAAAGAGGCTTTTGGCCGTGACAGGGTTCTTGTGAAGATATCACCTGCTTCCGATACCGTTTTTTATCTGGGGGATAGGTTTGACGAGCCGGCTGTTGGGAAGGAGTATATGACGGCAGACAAGGATGAATATGTTACGATGATACGTTTGGGTAATCTTATAATAGACTATAAATGAAAAGATTGATATTTTTGACAGTCGCTCTCGTGTATTGCGGCGTTATTTCGGCGTTTGACTGGAAGCCAAAGCCGAACAAGGAACTTTTTGCAGATATGATAGCTTATGCGGAGTTGTTCAAGGCAGATGCTGCCGGGACAGCGGCAGAGCCCCTCCTTGCCGACTTCTTGTCAAAGGCGGAGAAAAAATTCCGGTCCGATGAATATGCCTGGGTATATGATGTCTATGCATTGTGTGCAAAACTTGAGACCCTTTTCCCTCCAAGAATCGATGACGGTAGCGTTGAGGCTGAAATTCGCAGGCATATCTTGCGTCTTATTGATTTCCCGGTTCATTTGGACAATCTGGGTACAAATGCTGGCGAAAGGGCAAAGTCTGTATTTGCCATTTCGCGTGACAGATACAGGGAGAATGCGGCCCTGGCTGCCGTCAAGTGGCTTAAGTCTGTCAACCCGTCTGTAGGGGAACTCGCGATATTCAAGGTTTACAATATGGGGTTCATTCTTAAAACGTCTGAAAGGACAATCGCGGTAGACCCGTGTTTCCTTGTCTCCGAAAGTGCCGTCAAGTCTCTCGTAAAGGAAATCGATGCCTTCTTCATTACTCACCCGCACGGTGATCACTACAGTGATAATGTCATTAATGAAATAGCTAGACAAGGAAAGGTATTGGTGTCTTCATATGATGTAGCCCCGTATTATAGAGTACCACACAAGTATATTATATGGGAAAATGTCTTTGAGCCTTTCAATATTGGTGGCATAGATGTCAGGATATTGGCCGGGCACCAAAATAGAAGTTGTGCAGCAGCGATGCCTAACAATGTCTATAATCTTACGTTTGACGGATGGACTTTTGTGACAAATGGAGACAATTCGGATATGGAACTGCAGTCAGGGGTGTCTGAAATGCCTGTTCCTGACATTATGACGGCGGCTTCCTGGAACAAGCCTCAGGTTTTGCAGGATAATGTGCGCTTATGCGAAGGCTGGGTCGAGGGTAGAACTGTATTTATCCCTTCACATGAGAATGAATTCGGCCATAGGGTGCAGCAAAGAGAGTCTTATTGGGAGGCATTTACCAGAGAAGACAGGTATAACAATCCGGAGTTTGACTATTTCCCGATGTTGCTGATGGATATCGGAGAAGGCTGGATTTTAAAAAGGCAGTAATGTCATTATGACCGTATTAGGATTTTATTTTTTTGCCGGCATAGGCAAGATGATATGTTGAAAACACGAAGAAGTGTTTATAACTCTGACATGAGATTCTGATTTTCATAATTTCATCCGGGAAATACTGACTATCACTGAAAATGCTTGACAGATTTAGGGGCGATTAACTAAACTATTTTACAGCGTTTATTCGCTTGACTAT
>URDD01000062.1 GCA_900546395.1 uncultured Bacteroidales bacterium
ATCGAGGTTATCGAGAAGGAAGGAGTAATGCTGCCTGTCATATCAGTGGAATGTCATTACAGGCATCCTGCTTATATGGGTGACAGGATACGTATAGTCACGTCAATCGATAAGGTGCCAATGGCCAAACTGGTGGTAAAAAGTGAAATTTACAATCAGGACGGTGTCCTCCTTGTCAATGGTGTCGTGACTTTAGGATTCATTGATTCCGTTTCAAGGCATCCTGTCCGCTGTCCTCATGCTCTGGCTGACATTATAGAAAAAAGTTTGTAATAAATTAATAGGATTTTAGTATGAATATGCCTTTGGTATTCGGTTTGGGATTTTGGGAGATTGCCCTTATTGTTTTTGTAATAGTCCTTTTGTTCGGGGCAGCGAAAATACCTGAACTTATGAAGGGACTCGGCAAAGGAGTGAAAAGCTTCAAGGAAGGGATGAAAGAGGGAGAAGAGACAGCAAAATCATCCGAAAAAGAGGACGATAAATAATGATTTCAATAAATAGTCTTACTGTAGCTTACGGCGGGTTTACCCTGCTTAATGACATCAATTTCCACATAAGCGAGAACGATAAAATCGGTCTCGTAGGGAAAAACGGTGCAGGCAAATCGACTATATTGAAGCTAATCTGCGGTATTCAGCATCCTACTTCGGGCAAAGTAGTTGTACCGTCGGGGGTAAAAATAGGGTATTTGCCGCAGATAATGGAGCACCATAAGGGAAGATCTGTCATTGACGAAACAATGACAGCATTTGCCGATATGTTTGCGCTTGATAAAGAGCTGGACAGGATAACGCAGGAACTTTCAGAGCGTGAGGATTATGAGTCCAAAGAGTATCAGGACCTTATAATCAGGCTGAATGAAATCAATGATGCCCTGGCAATGACAGTCAGTGATTCTCCTCATGCACAGGTTGAGAAGACTTTACTGGGGCTTGGATTCAAATATGATGAACTTGATCGTCCTACGGAGACTTTCAGTCAGGGATGGAACATGCGCATTGAACTTGCAAAAATACTCTTGTCGAAACCGGATGTGCTTCTTCTTGATGAGCCTACAAACCATCTTGATATTGAATCAATAGAGTGGCTTGAAGGTTATCATAAGGACTATAAGGGGTCTCTGGTGCTGATTTCACATGACAGGAAATTCCTGGATAATGTGACAAACCGGACAGTGGAAATCATGCTGGGCAGAATCCATGACTATAAAGTCCCATATAGCAAATACTTGGAACTCAGGAAGGAACGCATCGCCCAGCAGATAGCCGCATATGAGAACCAGCAGAAAATGATAGAGAAAAGTGAGGAGTTTATAGAGAGGTTCCGTTATAAGCCGACAAAGTCCAATCAGGTACAGTCCCGTATAAAGCAGCTTGAAAAACTGGAAAGGATAGAAGTTGATGTAGAAGACAATTCGGCCCTTGCTGTAAAATTCCCTCCTGCACCGCGATCCGGAGACATTGCCTTCAAGGCATCGGATCTTACTGTAGGCTATGGCAGCAAGGTCGTTTTCAGTGATGCGAATATAGAGATCAGAAGGGGAGAGAAAGTAGCGCTGGTAGGAAGGAACGGAGAAGGTAAGACTACACTTATGAGGGTGGTTACCGGAGAATTGGATCCTATAAGCGGAAATGCAAATGTCGGATATAATGTCAGTATAGGCTATTATGCCCAGAACCAGGAAGATATTCTGGACAAGCAGGATACTGTATTTGAGACATTGGACAGAATCGCAGTAGGGGATATCCGGCTGAAACTCAGAGATATATTGGCGGCATTCCTTTTTAAGGGGGAGGATATCGACAAGAAAGTAGCCGTGCTGAGCGGAGGCGAGAGAGCCAGGCTTGCAATGGCGAAGCTTATCCTAAAGCCATATAATCTGTTGGCTCTTGACGAGCCTACCAACCATATGGATATCAGGTCAAAGGATATTCTGAAGCAGGCGCTGAAGTCATATGACGGCACTTTGCTTATAGTTTCGCATGACAGGGATTTCCTTGACGGGTTGATTGACAAACTGTATGAATTCCGTGACGGAAAGGTCAAGGAGCATCTTGGGGGAGTTGCTGAATTTCTGGAAAGAAGGCGTCTTGAGAACCTTAATGAGCTGGAAAGACAGAGTACTTCAGCATCTTCTGTACCGGATGTCGAGCAAGAGAAAAAGTCTGCTGCCATACAAGAGTACCAGGAGCAGAAATTTATGTCAAAGGAGCAGAAGAGACAGAAGAACAGGATTGCTTTTTTAGAGCGGGCAATAGGTGAAATTGAGGAGAAGATGAAGGGTATAGAGGAGAAACTGGCAAATCCTTCTGCGGATGATGATATTATGGAAATGACCAGGGAGTATCTGGAGTTGAAGAGGGAGTTGGATTTCAAGACTGATGAGTGGGTGGCGGCAGGGAGCTGACCTGCGGCTTCCAGGAGCAAGGGAAAAGTCAGCCGCCTGTCAGCTCCCTGCCTTGAGCAAGGGGGAAGGTCGGTTCAGGAGTTCACTCCCTGTTTGGAGCCGAGAATATCGGTTATGAAAATTATGGAAGAATGTGCTGCAGGAGACGTTTAGTATGAGTGGCACGAATCTTCGGATATCAATAAGTTAATTACTTGCGAAATATTAATTATATGGAAGAGAATAAGCAGCAGTATCTTTTCGGAATGCATCCTGTGCTGGAGGCAGTAAGGTCCGGAAAAAAATTTGATAAAGTTCTTTTGAAACAGGGACTTGAGGGTCCACAGTTCAGGGAGTTGCTGGATTTGCTCAATGAGAAGCAGATCAGTTATCAGTTTGTTCCTATAGAAAGGCTGAACAGGGCTGTACGTGGGTCTCATCAGGGAGTTATTGCCTATATATCCCAGATAGAATACGTGTCTATAGAAGAGCTTGTAAACAATGCTCTGGCTACTTCTGATGCTCCTGTTTTTGTCATACTTGACGGAGTAAGCGATGTTCGTAACCTGGGTGCGATTGCACGTTCTCTGGAGTGTGCAGGAGGAAAAGGTATAATAGTTCCAGCCAAAGGAGGAGCCGCTATCAATGCAGAAGCAATAAAAGCTTCGGCCGGAGCACTGATGAGGCTCGATACTTGCAAGGTGCCTAACCTCAGACTTGCTGCCTACTATCTGAAGCAAAGCGGATTCAAGCTGATTGCTGCTACAGAAAAAGTGGACAGACTGCTCTATGAGACAGATATGACAGGACCATGTGCCATAATTATGGGCTCAGAAGGGAAAGGTATTTCATCTTCGATGTTGGAGCTGGCCGATGAAAAGGTTGCAATTCCTATGTCAGGACAGATATCTTCACTGAATGTATCCGTTGCTACTGCAGTCATGTTATATGAGGCAGTAAGGCAACGTATATCAAAAAAATAATTTGTTCAAGATGAAAAAGTTTGTTGTCTCGGCATTAGTTGCCGTTTTTGCTTTGTTGCCTCTTGCTGCCCAGAATGAGGTGATTTTGAGGTATGATTATGCCGGTTTCAAAGGTGTTGAAATAAGCGGAGATTTCAAACTCAGCTATGTTCCGTCGGACTCTTATTCTGTAAAGCTGACTGTTGACAAACTGCTGGAGGAATATACAAAAGCCTATGTTAGAAATGGCGTACTTCATATATTCGTTGACAGTAAAGCGCTTACGCCAGAGATGAAGAAGGCATTCAAGGGAAGGAATGCGATTATACCTGTGCTGGAGGCCGAGGTCACCGCTCCGACATTGGAGGAGTTGTATATGGGTGACAATGTGAGTCTTAAATCAGGTACAGAACTTAAGGGCAGGCAGATATTAATCAATATGTCCGGCAATGCAAAGGCAGAAGACTTCAAACTGGCCGCAGGCAAGGCAAAACTGGTTTTAGGAGGTGCAGCCTCAGTAAAAGCCGATATTGCTGCTGATTCTTTGAGCTTGTCAGCATCGGGAAATTCAAATGCTGAGATTAAAAACCGAAGCCGCCTTTTCCTTGCCAGGACAACAGGAGCTTCCGATGTAGTCCTTGAAGGGTCAACTTTAAAATATCAGATTGAATCAGAGTCTAATACGCGAATCAGCCTGTCCGGTACAGCAGATACTCTTGCAGTAAAAGCAGGGGGGACTTGTAAGGTTTCTGCAAAAGCACTTGCTGTAAAAATTTCGGATCTGACTCTTTTTGGCAATGCAAAATGCAATATCAATGCTACGGAGAGTCTGAAGCTGGATATGTCGGGCAGGAGTTCTGTGATTTATGGAGGCAAACCGGCAATCGAGATTGTGAAGATAGTGTCTTCTACAGTGACACGCCAGTGTGACGAAGAGCAGGAAAAATGGTAAATATCTATGTTTATTCTTGATTCACATTGTGATACCCCTTCTCAGATTTTGAGATTGAGGGATATTTTAAAAGATAATGAAAGAGGGCAGGTAGATTTCCCGAAAATGAAGAAAGGGGGAGTCGATGCTGCCTTCTTCGCTTTATATACACCGAGTTCCCTTTCAAGCGATGCTGCTGCATTAAAGGCGATGGAACTTATGGCAAGCGTCTATGATGTCCTGGAAAAGGCAAAAGATATTGCTGCGCTTGCTCTTACTCCGGACCAGGCTTTGGAGAACAAGGAGAAAGGTCTTATATCTGTTTTTATGGGAATGGAAAACGGAGCTCCGATAGGAAAATCTTTGTCATTATTACGTCTTTTCTGGCGCTTCGGTGTGCGTTATGTGACGCTGTGCCACTCTGCAGACAATGAAATATGTGATTCCTGCGCATCAAAAGTCAAACGCTGGAACGGGTTGAGTCCGTTCGGAAGGGAAGTGGTACGTGAAATGAATCGGCTTGGGATGATAATAGATGTTTCTCATATTTCAGACAAGTCTTTTTATGATGTAATAGAGTGTTCTGAGGCTCCTGTTGTAGCCACGCATTCCTGTTGCAGGGCTTTGTCTCCTCATCCTCGCAATATGACGGATGAAATGATACGTGTTCTGGCTGGAAATGGCGGGGTGATACAAATTAATTTTTATCCTGTTTTTCTGGATAGCGGCTTTGCGGAAATTCTGGAAAAATCCGGTTTATCCGAAGAAGGAGAAGCTGTGGAAGCGGCCTTCATAGCAGACCCTGCAGATTCAGACAAACGTGCTGCCTGGTATAAAATTCAGGACAGGCTGGCTGCTCTGCCACGCCCTTCATATAAGAAAATAGTTGACCATATCGACCATGCAGTCTCTGTCGCGGGTATTGATCATGTGGGCATAGGATCTGATTTCGACGGTATAGAAATCACTCCTTACGGTATGGAAAATGTCTCTATGACAGGAAAGATTTTTGAAGAAATGAGAGTCCGCGGATATTCGGAAGAAGATATTTCAAAGGTTGCTGGAGGCAATTTCCTAAGAGTAATGAGAAAAGTACAGAATTTGCGCTAAATTACACTATATCAATAGTGCTGAATACTATTTATTTAAGTCTTTTTCTATCCTTTTTCTTAGTATATCCAAAGCTGAAGCAGAAAAACGCTCGATATTGCGTTTTCTATCGTTTTTATATACCAGCCTGAATGTTTCAGTGCCCTTGTCTGAAGCGACACCGATCCATACGAGACCTACAGGTTTTTCATCACTTCCGCCACCTGGACCGGCAATGCCTGAGGTTGCTACGGAGTAATCGCTTCCGGTAATCTTGCGTACTCCTTCAGCCATTGCTGCTACACATTCGCTGCTGACGGCTCCGTATTTTTCTATGATTTCAGCAGGTACGCCGAGAACATTTTCTTTCACGCTGTTGGCATAGGAAGTGACTGCGCCGAGAAAGTATGAGGAACTTCCGGGAACAGATGTGATAAGGTGTGATATCATTCCTCCTGTGCATGACTCAGCCGTACTTAGAGTTTTCTCCGAATTCCTGAGCAGTCGTCCTACGGTTTCCTGCAGGTTAGTGTCGCATTCCGCATAAATACTGTCTCCGAGAATTGCCTTTAGTTTATGCACTTCATCATTTAGTGCCAGTACTTTTTTTTCTGTTTCATTTCCTCCATATACAGACAGACGCAGGCGGACTCCTTTAAGCGGATCAGGCAGGTATGCAAGATGCATATATTCCGGAAGGGAAGTCTCCCACGATTCAATCTTTTTGGAAAGTGCGGATTCTGCCATGCCGAATGTCATGACTGTGCGGTGTAAGATATCTTCAAGGGAATAATGCGCTTTTATATCGGAAAGGACATCAGGTAATGCTCCGATTGCCTCAAAAGGAACTCCCGGCAGGGAATACAATGTATTTTCCCTGCCGAAACGCTCTTTCCCGAATCTGAATACCATAACAGGAGCTGTTCCGATCTTATTGACTATTACATCACAGTTTACCGGAACCAGAGCCTGTGCCCTGTTGATATCAAGCATATCCAGACCTCTTGCACTTAATATCTTGTGAATAACAGCCAGTTGTTCAGCATTTTCCTTGTATTCCAAGTTTCCGGAAAGCTCCGCAAGAGAATGTTTTGTTATGTCGTCTTTAGTCGGGCCAAGACCGCCTGTTACAATTACTATATCGTTATGTCTAAGCTCATTTTCGAGATTGGTGATTATTTCCTCCCTGTCATCGCCAATCGACAGCATCCGTGTCACGCGTACACCGGCTTCGTTAAGCGCCGTGGCTATATGGGATGAATTGGTATCGACAATCTGCCCTATCAGAATCTCGTCACCGATAGTGCATACACTTGCATTGACCATAATCTTTTAAGTTATCTGTTGTTTTTCTTTGCGAATGACTGAAGGTATTTGAGAATTCTTTTTATGAATCCCGGACCTTCAAATATGAATCCCGAGTATATTTCTATAAGAGAGGCTCCAGCATCCAGCATTTCTTTTGCCTGCTCAGGACTCATTATGCCTCCTACACCTATTATAGGAAGATTGCCTCCGGTCTTCTCGCTTATATATTTTACAAGAGCCAGGTTTTTCTTGTATAGCGGAGCTCCTGACATTCCTCCGTTTCCGATTTCATTTATCTTATCCTGACTGATAGTGAGTCCATCGCGTGTCCTGGTAGTATTTCCGGCTACAATGCCGTCAATGCCTGACATAAGTACGTATTCAACAATCTCATCAAGCTGTTGCTGCGGAATGTCCGGTGATACTTTTATCAGAATCGGTCTGTACTGGTCGAAGTACATGCGCAGGTTTAGCAGTTTGTCTATGATGTCTGAAAGAAATGAAACATCCTGAAGCTGCGAGAGTCCGGTTACATTGGGACAAGATACATTAATGACAAACATATCTACGAAGTCATAAAGTAGTGCGAATGCGCGTTCGTAGTCTTTTGCTGCATCTTCGTTTATGCTTGATGTGTTCTTTGAGATATTGGCAGCTACAATAACTTCCGGACGTTCCTTTCTAAGATGTTCAACTGCATTTTTTACGCCCTTGTTATTGATGCCCATCCTGTTTATTATGGCCCTGTCCTGAGCGACCCTGAAGAGTCTCGGCTTTGGATTTCCGTCTTGCGGCTCCGGAGTCAGAGATCCGATTTCCACAAAACCGAAACCGAAATTTGCCATCTCGTTGTAGTACTCTCCGTTTTTGTCAAGTCCTCCTGCCAGACCTACAGGATTCTTGAATGTAAGTCCGAATAATTCTCTGGTCAGTTCCGGAGTATCTTTCTGGAACATCATTCTGGTTACATTTCCCGCAAAAGGTATATGTTTCAAAATATTCAGCGCAGAAAAAGTAATGTTATGCGCATTTTCACCGTTGAAGCGAAATAGGATAGGTCTGATAAGATGTTTGTACATTATTAAATCCTGTGTTTGGAAGCCGGCTTTAGAAGCTGCTTCTGAGTTTTCGGATGCGAAATTACATAATTTTCCCCGTATTGCCACTTGTTGGTGTCCAATCTTGCACTCCATTATGTCATTCTATCTGAATTCCTGAAAAGTACCGTCATCATAAAACACCATTATGCGTGTCGCTTTCCTCTGACGTACAGTTTGTTGAGTAGCGAAAGGCTGTGTCTGACCCGGCTGTGAGAATTGAGTATTTCTTATAGTATCCAGGGGGTGTGTGGAAATATTCGATTCTGAGTGAGTTGAAGCGTCGTCTATCGGAAAGAGCAGACCATCAGGTACGGTATTTCCGTTTTGTGTGTTTGTTTCATCGTTGGAAACATCTTCCCGGCTTGATTCGGTACATAACGGAGATACCTCTTGTTTGGAAGCGGATGATTGTTTATACATTTTTCCACTACCCATTATAAGCCAGTCAATGTTCAGTTCAGGAAAAGCAGCAATAGTATTTTTGATAAAATCAAACCCTGGTTTGTTCCTTCCTGCAAGGATATGCGAAATGCTGGCAGGAGCTACTTTGACTTTTGTTGCAAACTGAGCCTGTGTTATATTTTCTGCTTCTAAAAACTGCTGTAACCTACGATTCATATTTGTAAAACATTTATTTACAAATATAGATATTATTTTCTTAACAAATGTAATATTTGATAAATTTAGTATTGTATATAATTAACAAGATATAAAATATATACCTAAATAAGATATATATATAATAGAGTATAAAATTCTGTATTTTAGTATATTAGATTATAATATAATACTAATTACAAACATATATGAGACGTAGAGATACAATTTACGGTATCAATATAAATAAATATTTTAGATTATATGGTGTAAATAGTTGATTTTATGTATTATAAATATGCAACATATCTGACATAAAGATTTCTAATGTTAATTTTGTAAACTATGTTAATATTTACAAGAATACATAAATAAATTAAATGACAGTTTAGTACTATTAATTTAGACTTAGTAATTGTTAATTAGTTTTGTAAATTGCGCCGATTGTACTGGAATTATTCCTGGAGTCTCTATTTTTTCTATAATTCGAGACAATTATGTAATTTCGCATTCAAATGACTTATGCGGAATTTTGATAAGATTCCGTTTAAAAACAAATTGTACGATGATACCAGAAATCAGAATAGAAGATTACAACTATCCTCTCCCCGATGATAGGATTGCTAAATATCCGCTGCAGAAGCGGGATTCGTCTAAATTGCTAAAATATAGTGATGGCACTGTGTCTGAATATATTTTCCGGGAACTGCCGTCACTCCTGCCTGAAAATGCCATCATGGTTTTTAACGACACTAAAGTAGTGCCTGCAAGACTGCATTTTCAGAAAGAAACAGGTGCGCATATTGAGATTTTCTGTCTTGAACCTGTAATGCCTGTCGAATATAACCTTATTTTCGCCACAACAGAGTCCTGCAGATGGAAATGCATTGTAGGAAACGTAAAGAAATGGAAATCTGATAAATTGTCTGTAATTAATCCGGACGGCAATGAACAGGTAGGTAATCTCGGGCTTAAGGCATCACTTGTAGAGAGAGCCGGAGAAACGTCTGTCGTGGAGTTTTCCTGGGAAGGAGGGCTTCCTTTTTCCAGCGTCCTTGAGATTTGCGGATCAATACCTATCCCCCCATATCTCAACAGGGATACAGAGTCGATTGACCTTGAGAGGTATCAGACTCTCTATGCCAAGTTCCGTGGTTCTGTTGCCGCTCCTACTGCAGGACTGCACTTTACTGATGAAGTCCTTTCTGCCATTAAGAATAAAGGCATTGATACTGAGACTGTATGCCTTCATGTCGGCGCAGGTACTTTCCTGCCGGTAAAAAGTCAGGAGATTGCAGGCCATATTATGCACCGGGAACCTTTCGTAGTCACAAAATCTTTCTTGGAAGATCTCAGACAAGGAGGAAAGCCGGTAATTGCTGTGGGAACGACTTCAGTCAGGACTCTTGAATCCTTATATTATATAGGTGTAAGCTGCATAGAAACAGGAAAACCGGCAGATGTATCCCAGTGGGCGCCTTATGAGAGAGAATATCCGTATTCTATGGAAGAGGCTTTGGATGCAATCCTTTCGTATATGGATAAAGAGTCTCTTGGTAGTCTGAGTGCGGGAACACGCATTATCATTGTTCCTGGATTCAAGTTCAGGGTGGTCGACATACTGGTGACGAATTTCCATCAGCCACAGAGTACACTTCTGTTGCTGATTTCTGCTTTTGTTGACGGTGATTGGAAAACAATTTACAATTATGCTCTTTCAAATGGGTTTCGTTTTTTGAGTTATGGAGACAGTTCGGTTTTATTCCGAAAGAAATAATCAAATAACCGCAAAAAATTGATGCACTTTTTTTATAAATCCATATATTTGTAATAAACTGTTTAGAATTTGTTTTGGATTTCAGACAAAATTCAAGGATTCAGACTCCAAAACAGGTTCTATGTACTAAAAACTAAATTATGGTAGATTTATCTGAATTTGAGAGTATCAGCCCCTATACTGATGAAGAGGCGGTCGTAGCGTTGGGAAAGGTGGCTGACAATCCGGTGATAACTGAGATTTCACAATATTTTTTCCCTGACCAATCTCCTGATTTCTTGAAAAACAGGCTGAAAAGTGTAAGAAGCATAGACGATTTCCAGGTTATGGTGATGTCAAAAGTCATTGAGTGGGTAATTGAACATACTGCTCACAATTTCTCTTATGACGGCATTGCCAATATCGACAAGACAAAAGGAAAGTTCCTTGCATTGTCTAATCACAGGGATATTATCCTTGATCCTGCGATAACCCAGCTCGTCCTTTATAGAAACGGTATTCCTATGACGGAAATTGCCGTAGGTGACAATCTTATTACTGACAAGTTCATTGAGTACCTGATACGTTCCAACAGAATGATCAAGGTTGTAAGAGGAATCTCTGCAAGAGAGCTTTATCTGTCGTCACAGCTTCTTTCCAGATATATAAGGCTTAACATTACCGAGCAGAAAAGCTCAATTTGGCTTGCCCAGAGACAGGGACGTACAAAAGACGGACTTGATATGACAGAGCAGGGATTGCTCAAGATGCTTGATATGAGCGGGACTTCAGATTTCAGGAAAAATTTCGAGGAATTGAATATTCTGCCTATGAGCATTTCATATGAGCTTGAGCCATGCGATGTGCTGAAAGCCAGAGAACTTCTTATATCACGTAGCCAGAAATATGTCAAGCAGCCGCTGGAAGACCTTAACAGCATCCTTACCGGAATCAAGCAGCAGAAAGGGAATATTCACTTGAATATAGGCAAACCTCTTACTTCAGAGGAAATCGCTGTAGCGTCTCTGTGTGACAAGAATGACCGTTACCAGCTCATTCGTCATGCTGTCGATTTGAGAGTTATAGAAGGATACAGGCTTTGGAAGACGAACTATATAGCGTATGACCTTGTCAATCACGGGTTCAAATATTCTGATAAATATACTCCTGAGGATGTAGAGAAGTTTACGGCTTATATGGAACACCAGCTTGATACGGTTGAGAAAACTCTTAATCGTGCTGATCTTCGCACCATTTTCCTTAATATTTATGCCAATCCGGTCGTGTCAAAAGAAATGTTGCGTGTAGATCACCGTCTCCCTGGATGGAAAGAGTAAGTATATTTCCTGTGAAGGTAGAGGAAAACATAAAGGAGCCGACCCAAAAGGGTCGGTTCTGTCATTTTATAATCTTATGAAGTCGCAGTCGGAAGGTTCTTCCAGAGTTCCGCTTCGCTTCATCCACCCTTCCGACTTTGTCGTCAGGGAGCCGCTCACAAGGCCGCGGCCGGCCATGCTCTGTAATTGAACCTTCGACTTTTCAAGTATGCGATCTGACCGCTGCTTTAGGTCTTCCTTTGTGATTTCATCATGGAAATCTGATAGTTCTACTTATACAAATAAAGAGAAGTGACCACAAGAAGTCTTATGACTTTTGGGTTCACCCTCTTTATATTATTTTAATGAAGGATATGGTCAGTACTCCCGGCATATCTCCAGGCCACGGCTGACTGCCTCGGAGATTTTCTTTTCTATTTCTTCCGGTGTGCTGTAGTCCATATTTTCTGCAGATACGGTAATGACTTCTCCAAGTCCCCAAAGGAAACTTATTGCTTTCAGGTAAGGGGTTGCCTGCTCAAGAGGGTCTCCGGTGCGGATATTCATTCCACGTGTCGTTATATATAGGAGCTTCTGGCATTTGCACAGACCGTAACACTCTTTTTCATTGCTGCTGAATGTAATTCCGAAGAGTGACATATTTTCTATAAATAGTTTCAATATGCCGGGAAAACTCATGTCCCAGAAAGGTGCTGCTATCACGACTCTGTCTGCAGCAGCTATTTTCCGTGCCGTATCTGCATATTCAACAGGAACATAGCCGGATGCCCTTTCGTCCAGGATTTTTGAATCTACGGCCGGATAAGCAGAGCCTTCAAGCTTTATATGCTCGATTTCATATTTCTTTGACAGCTCTTCCATAATAGGCTCGGCTATACGCCTTGTCCTGGAATCCTGTCTCATACAGCAATCTATATAAACCAGATGTTCCATAGATTTTATAGTTTGGAATACGACTTATTATCTTACATAATGTATGTAGTCCGCTTTTCTCGGCTTAGGCTCTTTTGGTGCAGGATCTGCCGGATATCCGAGTATGCAGAAGCCGATACCTTCGTAGTTTCCGCTGATGCCCCATTTTTCCAGCATCCGGAGTCCTTCTTCTGATTCGAATATCTCTTTCGCACGGTGAATCCAGCAGCTTGCCACTCCCAGCGAGTGAGCGGCGTTCATAAGATTGCCCATTACCAGTGAGCCGTCATACAGATATGTGCGGCACTCTTTTGACGCAAGCACAGCGATTACTGCAGGTGCTCCGTAAAACGGATCGGACTCTGTGCCCAAAATCTCTGCATTAAGAACAGAGAGTCTGTCCCTTGTGGTCTTGTCTGTAATTGCTATCATTATCGCAGACTGCATACCACGTCCGCAAGGGGCGAATGTTCCGGCTTCCAGGATCTTATCAAGCACTTCACCTGATGGCATTGCATCAGGATTATATTTCTTTATGCTCCTTCTTGTCGTGAGACATTCCAATACTTTGTTTTCCATATTAATTCTGTTTCATGTGCACATCCATCTGAGGGAATGGGAAGCCGATTCCGTTCTTGGGTAGTGTGGTGTATATGACCTCATTGAGATCGTAGAAGACATCCCAGTAGTCCTCTTTCTTCACCCATACTCTTACCAGATATTCTACTGCGCTGTCCTTTAGTGCATTTACAGCAATCAAAGGCTCAGCCGGTGCGCCTGTTGCAGTATAAAGTATTCTTTTTTCGGCATCCACGATTGATTTCAATACAGATTTCACATGTTCTGCCTCAGTACCGTATTCCACGCCTACAAGCCATTCAACGCGCCTCATCGTATTCATGGAGAAATTGTTGATGGTCCCGTTTGAAAGACTTCCATTAGGAATGACTATTATCCTGTTGTCTGTAGTAGTGAGTTTGGTGCTGACTATGTTCACATCGGTGACTGTACCTGAGTATCCGTTTTCTGTTTCAATGAAATCTCCGGCCTTGAAAGGCTTGAAGACCAGAAGCATAATACCTCCTGCGAAATTCTGGACAGTACCGCTCAATGCCATACCTATGGCCATACCTCCGGCAGCAAGCAGGGCTGCGAGAGATGTCGTGTTTACACCCAGAGTGCCTACAGTTATAATTATAAGAATCACCATAAGGGCGATGCTTGTCAGACTCTCGACGAAAGATGCTATTGCTTTTTCTGTCTTTCTCTTTGCAAAAATAGACCTGAGCATCTGGCGGATCTTCTTTATCAGCCATGCTCCGATGAAATATATCAGCAGAGCAAGGAGTACTTTGAGTCCGAATCGTATGATATCTTCAATAATCTGCGGTATAAGCTCCTCAATAGGAGTCGTAGCCAATTTTTCCAGAGTTTCCTTTGCGCTGTTTTCAAACTGGCTTACTTTTGCCGTATCTACGGCAGGCAACTGGTATGGTAAGAACATTTTTTGTCGTCTGTATGTTTTTAAGGTTTATAAATTGAAAAGCCCTTCGGCCATTTTTATGATTTCTTCAGCTGGAAGATAAGTATCTATGACCAAATCAGGTTTGGCATAGACCACATCATGGTGTTCCTTGGTAAGTCCTTCGCCTCCTCCTGTGATATTTAGCATGATTACCTCGTCTTTTTTTACGGCACCCTCATTTACTGCTTTGGCAAGGCTGGCGACCGCTACAGATGCTGCAGAATAAATATCAACGCCTTCCAGTTCAAGGAAACGTTCTTTCCACTCAGCAAGCTCCTCGTTTGTAATCAGGTACATGTCTCCGCCAGCATCTTTGAGAGCATCGAACAGACCGCCGGAGATAGAGTAAGGCGGTTTCCTGTTTGATAGGACTTTGGCCTTGATTGCGGCAGCCTGATGTCTGGCATCTTCAGCAGAAAGATGTACAAGAGGTCTTGAATCTGCTTTCCAGGAATCATACATAATGCTGAATGGTGCGTTCTGGGAAGGATAAAGCCTCATCTTATGTGTTCCGAACCTTCCGTCCTCAATGAGTCTGAGGTTGTTTTCCCAAACTGCGATAGTACCTGTTCCGCTTCCTACTGCCTGGAAATATGCGTCAGGGATGCGTCCGATTACTTCCACCGCAGAAAGAAGTGTGGTACCCATACCGTCCCTGCGGGCAATATTCTTGGCTCCTCCTTCTGCCATGAACTTAGGGGACTGGCAGACTTTGTCTGAAAGCACGATTGCGTCAAAGTAGTCGCATCCGGCAGGGGCTGCAACGATTTTAACGCAGTCATTCAGCGGCTTGTGGAACCACAGCGCGCTGATATTGTCTTCAGGTATTGAAAGAAGCAATGGAATGTTATTGTCCGAGCATACTTTTGCAAATGCCCTTGCCGTATTTCCGGCTGAAGCCACTACAAGTACCTTGTCATGCTTTTCCGGAAGACGTGCGCACACTGAATATGCTTCTGTTTCCTTAAAAGAGCAGGTTTCCATTTTTGCTCCTATCTTAGGAAGTATCCGG
>URDD01000063.1 GCA_900546395.1 uncultured Bacteroidales bacterium
ATAACTGTTCCTTTCTCCCAGCGTTTCCAAATGTTTGTCAACTCTGTCTCATTCATCTTTTTAAGTATGCGATCTGTTCGCTGCTTAAGGTCTTCCTTTAGTATCGCATCTACCTTGACTATAAGCTTCGACTTATTCTTTTCCACAGAGCCTTTCCATACAAAGGTGTACTTATTGGCAACAGATTCAAAGCGGCCGTCAGTAAGTTTTTCGCTTCTGAAGCGGTTTATTGTCCTGAAGTTTGGCTTATTCATTCCGCTGAGCCGCATTTACTGTGCGTACAGGATGATTTTCCGGAACAAATTCACCGATGCAAGGCGGAAATAGAATATATTTTAGTTTTCCGTTGTCATCCAAATCTGATTATTGTACTTATACAAAAAAAGAGAAGTGACCTCAAAAAGTCTTATGACTTTTGGGTTCGTCTTTCGTTTCCGACCTCTCACACCACCACCGTACGTGCCGTTCGGCATACGGCGGTTCTCTTAACCATGATGCAACTTGATGTAAAGATTCAAGATTGATGGGGAACCTGCCAATATCAGTCGTTCTTGTGTAGGCAGAGACCGCATTTACAGTCTCTCTTTCAGTAAAAAGTATATCCAAGATATTTCTTACCCACGATTGAGCCACAAGCTCTTCATCCTTTATCTCCATAAAAGTCTGCACTCCCCCTTGCTCTTGGCTGTATGATTCCCGCTATCAGGGCTCATTGGGGACTTGCACCCGTTAGCTGATGCTCATGCCGAGCATACTAAAAAGAAAGGCCGAGTTTCACAACTCAGCCTCTTTCACTATAACCCTATTATTAACAACTAAACTAACCTGTCACGTGTATTAACAATTAATGTGCCAAATGCTAAAAATTTATTAATTTTTTTACAGAATTATTCAATCCTTTCTATTTTTATCTGCTGAATCTTATATGAAGTATCCTTGTAGCTTACAAAAATCGTTACTACAAATGCTTCACCCCCTGCACTTAAAGAGCCTAATGCATATTTCATATTCGCACGGCCGGCCTTGTGGGTGATGACAAAATTTCGGGGTGTATATGAACTGAAAAAAGATTTTAGAATCTGGCGAGCCTGATTCTTGCTGGAATCATTTGAAACAGAAAAGATGGATATCTCAAGATTGTCCGCAAACCATGCAGAAAGTTTTTCCGCATTGCCTTCTTTCATATATTTTGATATGGGAACAAAGACATCAAAGCCGGCGTTCTGAGAAGAATTACCGACTCCTGATATAAGCGGCAGGATTACCGCTGCTATATTAAGGATGAGCTGCATCAGATTTTATATTCACCCGGATTCAAATCGGTGTGTGGTTATTGCAAATACCGAGCCACATTCCTATATTTGCAATAGCTGGAATAATTCAGCCTTAATTTCAGATATAAAATATGAACATCACTCTTCTCACTGTAGGAAAGACTGACAAGAACTGGGTCAAAGACGGAATAGATACCTACATATCCCGTCAAAGACACTATACTTCATTTTCTCTGGTCGAAATTCCTGAACTGAAAAACGCTTCTTCACTTACAAAAGAACAGATTAAAGTAAAAGAAGGAACTCTGATTCTTAAAAATCTGAAAGATAGCGACGATGTTATATTACTCGACGAAAGAGGGAAAGAATACACATCACGAGAATGGGCCGGAGTCATAGAAAAAAAGGCTATGAACGGAAACAGGGATATAGTATTTATCATCGGAGGAGCATACGGGTTTTCTGATGCCGTCTATCAAAGAGCATCCGGAATGGTATCAATGTCCAGAATGACATTTTCCCATCAGATGATAAGGGCCATATTTACTGAACAGCTTTACCGCGCATTTACTATTATAAAAGGTGAACCGTACCACCACGACTGATGACTCTATGAACAAGCTCACTTTCATAAAAACGAAAGGCAGCATCATAGCCTTGGTCTTGTCAATGCTGCTTTTTATGCTGTCGCTTCTTATAACATCCGTAACAAGCGACTCGACACATGTAGCTGAAAAGACAGGAAAGCGTCTGGAAAAGAAAATGACCGTTCTGGACAGAAATATGGCAGAAGCCTTGAATTCTGATCACAGACAATGGCTTGAACTTGACAAAGTTCCGGACGATCTGGTGATATACAGATACGTTAATGATTCACTTCAGTCATGGTACAACCAATTTCCTGTAATCAACGATGAAATTGGCTCGAAGATGCTCTTCTACAGGCTTTCAAATCTGAGAGGAAGCCTGACTTCACCGCAGGCAGATATAAACGAGACACCCAGCTACATCAATCTTGGTACCAAATGGTATATTGTCAAAAGTATCACAGACAACATTAACTGCAAGATAATCGGAGGAATAGAAGTAAAAAACAATATTTTTGTAGATCTTAGGAAATCAGGTAACGGAACCAATCCTTACCTCAGAATTCCCGGCAAATTTTCTGCAGAACCTCTTGATTATACAGGCGGAGCCACCGTACTTCTCGGCAATATCCCTATGTTCAAAATCATAGGAGAAACCTCAACGGGAGGCTCTCCTATGGCGGATTCTCTACTAAGATGGCTCGCCCTCCTTTTCTTTACGATATCCGTAGTATTACATTTGTGGATGCACAAAAGCATGAAGGCGTACGCAGCCTGCATGGCAATCCTGCTGACAATGGCTGCAATAGCCTACCTGTGGGGAAACCAGATGAGGGATGCCTCAGTGTTTTTCTCCCCTACTATATATGCTGACGGAAGGCTGTTCAACTCATTCGGGTCGCTCATGATAGTGAACATATATGTTATCTTATATATATTGTGCACTTACACGATACGCAACATCATTCTTTTCACAACACTACGCAAGGGAACTAAACGTGCGAAAATAATATATACATCGGTAATTTCTTTCATTTTGGTATGCACTGTAGCTTATACCCATTATAGTCTCAGAAGCCTTATAATGAATTCAAACATAACATTTGAACTCTACGTATGGAACAGCATATCATATTTTACCGTACTGGCATATATATCATACATAGGACTCACCATAGGCATTCTCCTGCTTGTACATATGCTGAAACCTGTTGTCCATGGACTTACAGGGATGAAATACAAGACTTTTTCAAAAAAATTCCTGTTTGGCTACGCAGCACTTTGCGCTCTCTACTTTACAGCCTCCACAGGAATACTTGGACTGAAAAAAGAACAAGACAGAATTATAGTATGGACCAACCGTCTCGCCATTGACAGGGATCTGGGACTGGAAATTCAACTAAGGTCTGTGGAAGAAGATATAGCAAACGACCCTCTGATATCATCTCTGTGTTCCAACAGCAAAAACAGTGTCATTATATTCAACCGCCTGTCTGAAAACTACTTCAACAGAATATCTCAGGAATATGATGTATCAATATCTGTATGCAAGGATTCGGAAGCGAGAAAACGCGGTGACAAAGACACTGAATGCCTCAACTACTTCAACAGGAAACTGAAATCCGGCTCACCGATATCTCCCGATTCCAGATTCTACTATACCTATGATACAAACGGCATATCCTCATATACAGGAATGTTCATTTTCTACTCCCCAGGGAAAGGCATAGTCAGACTTTTTGTTGAAATAACATCCAAGCCAGATATGGAAGGCAGCGGATACAGAAGTATATTGGACAGTTATATGAAACCGGGGGAAGTACATATACCTACTTATTACTCATACGCAAAATTCATATCAGACAAACTTGTTTCTTACAAAGGAACATTCGCCTACCCTACTATAATAAACAACGAACTGAAAGAAGACATTGACGGGAACGGTCACAAAACATACAAGAACAAAGGATATCTGCACTTTACCAACCAGATTTCAAACGAAGAAGTAATAATCGTATCCAGACCCATAAGAGGTTCAATGACGTATTTCATAACGTTTTCCTACCTCATTCTTGTCATTTACGGAATCCTGCTTCTTATATCCATAGGCAACACCAAAAAGAACAAAGCTTTCAGGAAGAACTATTTCCGGTCTACAATCAACACAGTACTTTTCTCTGCCTTATTCTTTACTCTGGTCAGTATGGTTGTAGTCAGCGTCACATTTGTAAACAACAGAAATGAACAGAATCTGCAGAATATGATGTCTGACAGGATAAATACCATTCAGGCTCTACTCCAGTCAAAGTGCAGATACATCAATAATTATCAGGAACTGGGTACTCACGAGTTCACTGTATATATGGAAAGTGTTTCCAATACCACTAAATCAGATGTCACCATATATACTCCCGGCGGAAAAGTATTCAAATCCACAGCACCGGAAATATTTGACAGGATGATTATAGGTACAAGGATAAACAAAGAAGCATTTTATAATATAAAATACAGATACCAACGCTTTTACATACAGAAAGAACAGCTTGCCGGACATAAATACTATGCCCTGTATGCACCTCTGTTCAATTCAAAGGGAAATCTTGTAGGTATCGTCAGTTCACCATATACCGACGGAAGTTTTGACTTTACGCAAGATGCCGTCTTCCACGCAGCTACCATTATCAACTTGTTTTTCATACTGCTTATGGCAACAATACTTGCCAGTACTACTGTTGTCAATGCTATGTTCAAGCCTCTTATAGAGATGGTAAAAAAAATGAATACTGCTGACATACATGGTCTTGAATACATCATATACAAACGTGATGACGAGATTTCCGGTATAGTTGATGCCTACAACAGGATGGTACACGACCTGTCTGACAGTACAAAACAACTTGCCCAGGCTGAAAGAGACAAAGCATGGAGTGAAATGGCAAGACAGGTCGCACATGAAATAAAGAACCCGCTAACTCCAATAAAACTTGAAATTCAAAGGCTAATAAGACTGAAACAACGCAATGACCCTTCCTGGAGCGAGAAGTTCGATAAAGTTTCCGGAGTAATTCTTGAACATATTGACATACTTACCGATACTGCCAACGAATTCTCTACATTCGCAAAACTTTACAGTGAAGACCCTGTCCTGATTGACCTTGACAAGACACTGCGTGACCAGCTTTTCATTTTTGACAATAAAGACAACATAAAGATATCTTACATAGGTATGGAAAAGGCAATGGCAATGGCTCCGAAGCCTCAACTCATACGCGTATTTGTAAATTTGATAACCAATGCCATACAGGCAATCGAGATACAACAGAAAGACAATGCCGAAGACGGAAAAGAATTCAAGCAGGGAAATATTCTGATATGCCTGAGAAACAGTATAAAAGACGGATACTACGACATAGTTTTCGAAGATGACGGTCCAGGTGTAAATGACGAGAACAGAAACAAACTCTTCACTCCTAACTTTACTACCAAAAGTGCAGGAACAGGACTTGGCCTGGCTATCTGCAGGAACATAATCGAGAAGTGCAACGGAGAAATACTTTATCAGAAATCTTTCTCCCTCAATGGAGCCTGCTTCACAGTAAGACTGCCAAAGTACTGATAGAGTTTCAACTCAATCTGCATTGCAGACCGATATATGTCAGACAAATATCAGTCTGCTCCGCGTGTCCTGACTGAAAATTTTCTGTGCCGCAGCCATAATGTCTTCAGGAGAAACCGCCTCCAACTTGTTTTTGGTCTCTTCATCCGAGGCTATCTTTCCGTATGAAAGCAGCCCTTTACCCATTGACAGACATTGCGCTTCCCCATTGTCGGAACTGACAGCTATCTGGGCGAGAAGCTGTTTTTTTGCAGCTTTAAGACGAGCCTGACTTAAGGGCATCGTCTGTAATTTTCCTATTTCCTTATCTATTGTCCCGAAACATTTTTCAAGATTGCACTTATCACATCCAAGAGTTATTACTGCAATCCCAGTATCAGAGTACTGGGTATATGAACATTCCACTCCATATACCCATCCATACCGCTCTCTAAGTACTGAATTCAATATAGAATTGCTTGCCGGACCTCCGAGTATATTGCAAAGCAGGACTGTCGCCACCCTTTCTTTCTCAGCATAAAGAGAAGGGGCGTAATTACCTATCACACAATTGACCTGATGGTTTCTTTTATTAAGCACCTTGTCAAATCTGTTTATCAAAGGAATATCAGACTTTACTGCAACAGGAATATTATCTCGTTCCAACGGTTCAGAACCGAAAAACCTGTCAACCAGCTTTAATGACCTTGACTCCATAAGATCTTCAGGAATATCTGCAACCACAGTAAAAGCCATATTTTCCGGAATAAACTTTTCTCCTGCAAAACGGAGCAGTTCATCCCTTGTAATTTTTTTAACAGATGAAGCTGTCCCAAGAATGGGAGAAGACAAGGGATGCCCGTCAAACAGCATCTCCTCAAATTTGTCATATATATCCTCCGAGGGAGAATCCTTATATGAATTTATCTCATCAATAACCACCCCTTTTTCCTTTTCAACCTCCTTGTCAGGAAAAACAGGTGATGTTACAAGTTCAAATAACAGGGCAGAAGCCTTTGCAAGATCCTCCTTCAGCACTGTCGCATGAAAAACAATCTCCTCTTTTGTTGTATAAGCATTGAGTTCTCCGCCCAATTTGTCCAAATACGAATTGATTACGACAGAACTTTTTTTCCGTGTACCTTTAAATACGGTATGCTCCACAAAATGGGCTATACCACCGTGGTAACCATGTTCATCCCTGGTGCCACATCTGATGCTCAGTGAACAATACGCCACAGAGTTTCCCGCTCTTCTGACAGCATATTGCAATCCGCATTCTGTCTTCCCGCTCCTCATATTATAAGATGCAATCCTTTATTTTTTATATTCTGCAATCCTTTTTACATCCTCCAACAGAAACCCTGGACCGACTTTCTTTGTCAGTCTGTGCTTTCTGAAGTACAGCAACTCACTTGTTCCCGTATCAATCAACATTTTATAGCAAAACGATCCAGGATGGGCATTAGAAGGCACAACGACATAACTGACCACAGTATCTGGTTTATGCTCTATAACGCAATCATCAATCGTGTCCTCATCTGTCATTTCCACTCCGTTTTTGAAGTAAAGTCTTCTTACTACAGGAGTAATTTCTGCTGACATATCTTCATCCAGCAGAAGGACAGTCTTCTTCCCTATTTTCGAAAGATTGTTCGAATAACTTCCCAGAGAACCATATGCCACTATATCCTTTTCCTGAGAAGCAAGAATATGGGCTTGCATTATATTCAATACCAATGGCAGGAACACAGTCTCACGACCTGTCGGACTATCTGCAGCGGCATAAGGAAAAGTTACAAGTTCTAGCATTTTATTGATACCTTCCTCCGCATCTTTACCTCCTTTCACTACAGACAGAAACTCCAGTCCGGGTTCCGTCTCTCTCCGGAACTGACCTTTCACATTCAGAAGGAAATAATAGTTCCCATCTGTCTTGAGACTGTTGAATTCATCCAGAGAACAGAATTCATAAGGTGATATAGTCCAGTTTTTCCTGACTTCTTCCTTTATTGAAGAATCATAGAATGCATTGCCTGTCAAAACTACTTTTGTAGGTCTTTCTGCAAAATCTTCAATCTTGACTTTCTTTGTGACTATCTGCGCCTGCGCAGACATTATTACCGGCACCATTGCCGCAATCAGTGCAAAAAGTATTTTTTTCATCATAGCTAGTGTGTTTTCTCAACATTTGTCAAACAGCTACCACAAAGTTACAAAAATTATGCATAAATTTGTAAGATACATTTGTGTTATGTCAGAGTATATAGTTTCAGCAAGAAAATATCGCCCCGACAGTTTTGAAACTCTGATCGGGCAAGAAAATATCGCACAGACCCTCAAGAACTCAATTCTCAGAGGGCAGTTGGCCCATGCGTATCTGTTCTGCGGTCCAAGAGGAGTGGGAAAGACAAGTACTGCACGTATTTTTGCAAAAACTATCAATTGTTCATCTCCCACTGCAGATATGGAGCCTTGCGGAAAATGTGAGTCATGCCAGTCATTTGCCGAAGGCAGGTCATATTGTATCCATGAACTGGATGCTGCTTCCAATAATGGCGTAGATGACATAAAGGCACTTATGGACCAGGTACGCATACCTCCGCAAATAGGTAAATATAGCGTATATATCATTGACGAGGTACATATGCTGTCTCAATCGGCATTCAATGCATTTCTCAAGACACTTGAAGAGCCACCGGCACATGCTATTTTCATATTGGCCACAACTGAGAAGCACAAAATACTGCCTACTATTCTTTCAAGATGCCAGACATATGATTTCAACAGGATTACAGTTGATAACATTGTAAGAAACCTGAAGGGAATAGCCGAAAAAGAAAATATACATATAGATGACGAATCCCTGCATGTAATCGCACACAAGGCAGACGGAGCCATGAGGGATGCTCTTACAATCTTTGACCAGACAGTAGCGTTCTGCGGCACAGATGTAAAATATCAGGATGTACTGAAGAACCTTAACGTACTGGATTACGAACACTGCTTTGACCTTGTAGATTATTTCCTGAAAGGAGACTATCCTTCAGCATTTCTGAAATTTGATGAAATACTTGCCAAAGGATTCAATGCACTGCATTTCATTGCCGCCCTCAGTTCTCACTTGAGAGACCTTGCTGTAAGTAAGAATGCAGGACTAGAAGCACTGCTTGATCTGCCGGAGTCATTGAAAAAGAAATACAAGGAGCAGGCTGAACGCTGTTCCATACAGTTTATATACGGAGCATTGGGTATAACGACATCATGCGAAACCGGATACAGGACAAGCATAAATCCCAGGCTGCACATTGAATTTGCACTGATGAAGTTGTGCTATCTGACTGACGTCCAGAAAACTACGGATAAGGATAAACATCTTGAAATCAGGTCAGAAGTACCTGTAACTCCTGTCGTAAAGAACGCTACTCAAAATACTTCACAAACTACACAGAAAGAATCAGAGCAGACAAACCAGCCGGCTCCTGTCAGGAGGAACAGACAAACCAGGACAGCAGCATCCGCACTTTCGCTGAAGGCAATGATGGACTCCAGTAAAGACGCTATACCATCCCAGATACCAGCCGTCAATGATGTTACGGATGATAAAATGCCAGATGACGATACTATCAGACTTAAATGGAAGGAAATGGCTGCTCTGTACTCATCAAAGCCAAGGCTTGCCAACACTTTAAGTTCTTCAAAACTGGAAATAACAGAAGAAGACGGGGCGAAATATATAACATTCTGCGTCATGAATGTCGCCCAGAAAAACTGGATAGAATCCAAGCTGCTGCTTGAGCTTGAAGGCACAATGAGGAAAATAACAGAGTCTGGAAAACTTTACCTCAGAGTATCTGTCATACCAGACGAGGAAATGAAACAGACCATATATATGCCAAGCGAACAGGCTCGCGACTTGATATCCAAGAATGAAGAGGTAAAAAATCTGGTGGCTGAATTGGGACTGGACGTAAAATAACAATCCTGACTGATTTATAAAACAAGAAGAAAACAATCATATATTCAATTATTTCAATATGAAACTGCGCTGCGAAAACCTTGTAAAGAAATACGGACCGAGAACAGTGGTAAAAGGTGTTTCAATGGAAGTTGAACAAGGGGAAATCGTTGGATTCCTCGGACCGAACGGAGCAGGAAAAACCACCAGCTTCTATATGATAACAGGACTGATTGTCCCCAATGGAGGGAAAATATTCCTTGATGACGAAGACATTACGTCCCTGCCAATGTATAAAAGAGCACAGAAAGGAATCGGATATCTTGCACAGGAAGCATCTGTTTTCCGCAGGATGTCAGTTGAAGACAATATCATGTCTGTAATGGAAATGTCAAACTTCAGTAAAGCTGAAAGGAAGGAAAGGCTGGAAGCTCTGATTGACGAATTCACGCTTAACAAAGTGCGCAAGAGCCTTGGAATACAGTTGTCAGGAGGTGAAAGAAGACGCTGCGAAATAGCACGCGCCCTGGCCATAGATCCCAAGTTCATCCTTCTGGACGAGCCTTTTGCAGGAGTCGATCCTATTGCTGTCGAAGATATACAGCATATAATCGCCAAACTGAAATATAAGAACATCGGAGTAATCATCACTGACCACAATGTAGGAGAAACACTGGCTATCATTGACAGGGCTTATCTTCTGTATGACGGAAACATTCTTCAGAGCGGTACACCGGAAGCTCTTGCGGCAGATGACGAAGTCCGCACCAAATATCTGGGATCCAACTTTGTACTCAAAAGGTCGGACGCATTCCAGAAAGCCCGCGAGGCTGCAGAAAAAAAGTAGGGTCTCCCCTACTTTTTTCTAATTATATTCATCCCGTCCCTAAGCGGAAGTATCACACATTCCACACGTGTATCAGAAACCACCTTATCGTTAAAAGAAGCTATTCCTACAGTCTGCTTGTCTTCCGGCATTGGATTCTGCCATACTTTACCATCCCAGAGGACATTGTCCGCCACTATAAAGCCTCCGCTACGCACCATGTCAAACACAAGATCATAGTATTCACAATACTCTCTTTTATTGGCATCAATAAACACCATATCATACTGAGGGCCATTCTGAAGTTTTTTCAGCGTTTCCTTGGCATCCCCTATATGCAGGGATATCCGCTCTGACAAACCGGCTCTTTCAAACCCTTCTGATATCAGATCTTCCAATTCGTCATTCAGTTCAAGGGTATCAAGATGTCCGCCATCATTCTGGCCAGAAGCCAGACAAACGGCAGAATACCCGGTAAACGTACCTATCTCCAGGATGCGCTCGGGATGTAACATCTGCACCATCATAGTCAGGAATCTTCCTTGTACGGCGCCGGAGAGCATCCTGGCATGATTGGTTCTGATATTTGTCTGACGCACAATCCATTCAAGAGCTTCTGACTGAGGTGCAGAGTGGGATTCAATATATCTCTCGCTGGCCTCCTTTTCCGATTTTTCCGTAAAATCAATAGACATAGCTCTTTACATCTTCTGCAGTTATCTTTTCTCCGGATAGTATCAGAAGTCTCTCTACCACATTGCGGAGTTCCCTGATGTTTCCTGTCCAGTTTTTTTTCACAAGCATATCCATTGCTTCGGGAACCACCTCTCTTTTTGACAGACCTGTCTCCGATGTAATCTGGTCTATAAAATGATTGACCAGCAGAGGAATGTCACTTTTCCTGTCATCAAGACACGGCACTTTGATTACAATAACGCTGAGACGGTGGTAAAGGTCTTCTCTGAAATTGCCCTTTTCTATTTCTGTCTTAAGGTCCTTGTTGGTCGCAGCCAAAACACGCACATCCACCAGTATATCCTTGTCACTTCCGACTCTTGAGAGCTTCTTTTCCTGAAGGACACGTAACACTTTTGCCTGAGCGGCCAGACTCATATCCCCTATCTCGTCAAGGAAGAGGGTTCCGCCGTCAGCCTGCTCGAATTTGCCTTTATGCTGCTTGATAGCAGAAGTAAAAGCACCCTTTTCATGTCCGAAAAGTTCACTTTCTATAAGTTCAGACGGTATGGCAGCACAGTTGACTTCTATATATGGCATTGATGACCTGCTGCTTTTCTGATGAAGACTTCTTGCCACCAACTCCTTACCTGAACCATTGGCACCTGTAATAAGAACTCTGGCATCTGTAGGAGCAACTTTCTCAATCATATCCTTAACTTTGAGTATAGGCTCCGATTCACCTATCATCTCCTGACCATAAACCTTCTTCTTCAATATTTTCGTTTCCTTTACAAGGGAAACTTTCTCTGTCGCATTCTTTATTGTGATGAGTATCCTGTTCAAGTCCAATGGCTTCTGTATAAAGTCAAAGGCTCCTTTCTTTATACACTCAACAGCTGTATCTATATCGCCGTGCCCGGAAATCATTATCACTGCAGAATCAATCCCTTCTGCATTCAGTTTATCCAGAACTTCAAGTCCGTCCATATTAGGCATCTTGATGTCGCAGAATATAACATTGTATTTTTCCTTTTCCGCCATAGCGCATCCCACAGCGCCATCCTCTGCCACATCCACCTCATAGCCCTCGTCCATCAATATTTCCTTGAGCGAATTGCGGATCGACCGCTCATCATCTATCACTAGAAGTCTCATCTGTTTTTCTTATATTTGTTGAATTTACAAATATAGCAAAAAGCGAGAGCAGAGGCAAAATTTATTTTGACTATGCCGAGCGCATAGCGTTTATATGAGCCTTAAGCAAATTTGGGATTCTGTTTTTTTTATATAATTTTGTATGGATATAAAATGTGTACCAATGCTTATACCAGACATAATCATAGCGATAGACGGATATTCCTCTACCGGTAAAAGTTCGTTTGCCCGCCTTATAGCAACTGAATTTTCTTTCCTCTATCTGGATTCCGGCGCAATGTACAGGGGTGTGACTCTGTATGCCATAGAAAACGGACTTGTCGATGACAACGGGAACGTAGATACTCGTGCACTTGCTACAGTGCTGCCTGATTTGGATGTACACTTCACAGGAAGTCCTTCAGGAAGCCTTACGTATCTCGGTAACAGATGTATCGAACAGGAAATACGCTCACTTGCCGTATCAGGCAAAGTAAGCCCTGTATCCGCCGTGCCGCAGGTAAGAGAATATGTTGACAGGAAACTTCGTGAATTCGGCAGCAGGAAAAGGGTGGTAATGGATGGCAGAGATATAGGGACAACTGTCTTCCCTGACGCTGAACTTAAAATATTCATGACAGCAGATCCTATGATACGTGCAGAAAGACGGGCTGCAGAGCTGAGAGCAAAAGGTGAAGAGGCTACTATTGAAGAAGTTCTGAAAAATCTGGAGGAAAGAGATTATATAGACTCTCACCGTAAGACTTCTCCATTAAGGCAGGCCAAAGACGCATTGGTACTTGACAATTCCCACATGACTATGGAAGACCAGATGAATTGGGTAAGAAAAGTCGTTGGGGAAAGATTCTGCAGTAACGAATAAATTGACTCTGCAATGGGAATAACCGTAGAAATAGACAAAGAATCCGGATTTTGTGCCGGAGTGATCCGTGCTATCGGGAAAGCCGAAGACTTCCTGACAGAAACGCGTAAATCGGGAGAAAACCGCAAACTGTTTTCTCTTGGAGCTATCGTACACAATGACCTTGAATTACAAAGACTTGAAAGACAAGGTCTTGTCACAATAGACAAAGACGACTTGGAGGAAATTGTACAAGTGGATAATGAGGCCCTGCTGATACGGGCTCACGGAGAACCTCCTGAAACATTCCGGCTTGCAGAAGATAAGGGTTTTAATGTCATAGACTGTACATGTCCTGTAGTAGTAAAGCTTCAGAAAAACATAAAGGAAGCATTCGAAAGACTTAATGAAAAAGGACAGAGGGGACAGATAATAATCTTCGGAAAGATAGGACATGCTGAAGTTCTCGGTCTTATGGGACAAGTAGGAGGACATGCTATCGTTATTGAAGATCTTGACATGCTTGAGAAAAACATTTCCTCTGGAACTATAGACCTTAACAGAAGGACAGAAGTCTTTTCTCAGACTACTAAAAGCCCTGCCGAATACGCAGTTATCTGCACAAGGCTTGAAGAAATGATGGCTGAGGCAAGGGAACTTTCAATAGAACGGTTCAAGGGTACAAAACTGCTTACAGTACATAATACTATATGTGCACAGGTAGCTTCTCGCCATGCAAGACTGACAAAATTTGCAATAGAGCATGATGTAGTCATCTTTGTTTCAGGAAAGGCCAGTTCAAATGGGAAAGTGCTTTGCAACCTCTGCAAATCAGTCAACATACGTACCTATCATATCGGCGGTCCTGCTGATATCCGCAGGGAATGGTTCAGGGATGATGACAAAGTGGGAGTCTGCGGCGCGACATCCACTCCTAAATGGCTCCTCGATGAAGTGGCAGACAGCATAAGAATGACTGTTGCTACAGCAGAGTCCGATCAATAATTTTGCAATGTCAGAACTGTTTTATAATTTTGCACACGCATATTTGAATATCTAATAAAAATCAATATTTTATGGCAACAACAGCTGATTTCAAAAACGGCCTTTACATCAACTACAATGGCAAACCGTGCTCAATCGTATGGTTCCAGCATGTAAAACCAGGTAAAGGTCCCGCTTTCGTAAAAACCAAGCTCCGTAACCTTGAGAACGGAAGAATCCTTGAAAACACTTTTACTGCAGGTGCTAAAATCGACACTATCAATGTTGAGAGAAGACCTTACCAGTTCCTTTACAAGGATGAGGACGGATTCAACTTCATGCACGAAGAGACTTTCGAGCAGATTCACCTTGACGAGGATCTTGTCGATAACGCAGACCTTATGAAAGAAGGCCAGCATGTGGAAATGATGTTCCTTGCCGATGAAGAAAGATGCCTTACTTGCGAACTTCCTACATATGTAGAGATGGAAGTAACCTACACTGAGCCTGCTGTAAAAGGAGATACAGCATCAACAAACGCTCAAAAAGAGGCAACTCTCGAGACAGGCGCCATCATCATGGTTCCTCTTTTCATCAACCAGGGTGACAGAATCAGAGTAAACACTACTGACCGTTCATACGGTGAGCGTGTAAAATAGTTCCACGGACAATATCCGCAATATAACATAGAAGAGATGTAAAAAGCAAGTTTTCAACCAACAATTTTAAGAAAATAAGGATTCTGCAGTTTTCGGAAACGAGGTTCGGCAGT
>URDD01000064.1 GCA_900546395.1 uncultured Bacteroidales bacterium
AGCGTTTGCCGTAACCTGCAGATTCTTTACAATTTGTTTTCTGACCTCAGCCTCGACTCCGGCAGCAAGTCCGTTGTCAGCATTCTGGAACGAATGTTCCGTCGCTCCTCCTGAGAGACGCTGCGTCCTTTTTATAGGAGTGTCAAGATATTTGAAGTACCCTGTAACTGAAAACATATCAGTATTTTTCTTGCTGAAAAGCTCATATCTCAAGTCAAGGTTATAGTTGTATCCGTTTTTCAATGACTCGTTACCTCTTATCTGCGCGCCTCCGAAGCTTTCCTGATAAAGGAATGGAGCCATTTCCACAAATGAAGGTCTGGTAATAGTCCGTGAAAGAGAAAGCCTCAGCATGCCTTTTCTGTCCATATCATATTTGAGGTTTACAGCCGGAAAGAGGTCAAGTGCATCAAGACTTCGTGTAAGATCCTCAACATCATCATTATAGTCAACGCTCTGGCTGCTCGCCTCGAAACGGAGTCCTGCATTCAAAGCCCAGCGTTTGCCAAATCTGAAATCAGCTTCCACGAATGCCGCTCCTATTAAATTCGCTGCTTCGTAACTGTCTCTCTTATGCTGTTTTCTATCTATGCCGACAAGTCCTGAACTGACACTTCCGAACCCAAGCCACGGATCCATATTCGAAAGATCGGAAAATGAATCTGTCACTTTTTTCAAGTCATAATAGAATCTGGTCGTATTGAATTCCCTTGTCTTGTTTTTGGCTGTGATACCGAACCTGAGGTCTGTACCGTTATCAAAAGTATGGGTTGCCTTTATGTCTGCTACCAGTTCGTCTTCACCCAGACTGCCGAAATACCTCTGCGTCTCCTGCTGGTTGAGCTGGAAGAATTTTATGCTTCCGTCATCACCCCTGCGGAACATAACCTGTCTTCTGTCAGGCTCGTCACTGGATGAAATTCCGCAAGACACTCCCCAGTCTATCAGCCATTTATCTACCTCATGATGACCGGCGAGCTGATAATTGCGCAGCATATAGAAATGAGATACCTGATTTTTCCCTATCAGGTCATAACTCTCCTGATAGTCGTATCCCGATCTGTCAAGAAATGTGCTTTTCGCGTTTCTTGCAAAAAATGCGGTAAAACCGATATGGTCGCTCTGTCTAAGGGTATATTCAAGATTAAGAAGGGCTGCTATATCCAGTTTGTCTGCATAACTGTCATAATTGTACTCACTCTGGAGGCTTCCTGCAGAACTGGCTTCATAGGTTCTGTAGAACCCGTCCTTTACAGTCTCGCTGCCTGATTTTATACTTGCTGACAGAAAGAGACCCAGATGCCGGCTGCCCACTTTGAACTTCCGCCCGAAACCGATACTGCCGTTCAGGTCAGGCAATGCCTGCTTTTTAGCAGTAGAAAATCCTGTACCGAAAATATCCTTTGACTTTGAGTACTCTCCGAACTCCCTGTAAGGAAGGTTCTCGGCATTCCTGTCCAGACGCGGAGTTCCGAATAAGGAGGGCCTGTCCATTCTGTAAGAATCTCTGAAAACAGAGTTGAAATATCCTCCTGTCGAAAAGGAGAGACTCAGGAAATTTCCGTCTGTCCCTTCCTTTGTGCCTATATCTACGTGTGCCCCTGAATAGTCTGCAAATGAACTTGCCTCATAGACTTTGCTCACTGTAATGTTCTGTATGGTGGATGCCGGAAAAATGTCAAGTGGAATAAGTTTGTTGTCCGGATTCGGAGATGCAACAGGCAGTCCGTTGAGCGTAGTGGTACTGTATCGGTCTCCAAGGCCTCTGACTATCAGTTGCCCGGCATCTGCGATGGATATTCCGGAAAGTTTTGCTACGCTTTCCTCCGCATTGGAAATACCTTTTATACTCATTTCCTTTGCACCTATATTTTCTATAGCGTATCCGGAGTTCATCCTCTCGTTCTGCAGAGCCTGAAGTAACTCAAGGTTTTTACGTGCCGTAACTACTGCATCTTCAAGCGCTTCCGCGTCAGGCGTCAGAAAAATCTGCAGACCGTCCCTGACTTGATTTCTGTCCAGACTTACATCCGGATTGGATGACAAGACAAACTCCCCGGTCCCGGATATTCTGACTGTCTCCGACTTGTATCCAATATAAAATACCGAAACTGTCACATCGCCCCCTGGAATATTAAGTTCATAATTTCCATCAATGTCAGTGACAGCTCCTGAAGACGTTCCTTCAATGACAAGACCTGCACCTATGAGTGGTTCTCCTGTGACAATATCCTTTACAGTTCCTCTCAGAATGTTTCTGTCCGCTGATGTCGCATCAGCTGCAAATCCAAAAACAATAAATAAAAATGTCGTAATGATAAATAATGCAATCTGCCTCATAAACACTATATATGATCTCTCTTTTACGGCTGCAAAATTATGCCGCACAAGTAACACCGTGTTTAAGGCAATGCTATAAAAATGTTAAGGCTGTTAAGAAACTGTTATCTGCAGTAAAATATAGCAACATTAGCTGTCAAGAGAGAACCCTTTTCCTGGCAAAAAATGTCACGGCAGCAGTGGCAGCACAGCAGATGATGACCATCCAGAAAAAGCCCACATAGCCGAGAGCCTCCTGAAGATAACCTGCCACCATACCCGGCAGCATCATGCTCAGGGCCATAAATGCAGTGCAGAGTGAATAATGGGACGTTTTGAACTCACCTTCTGAAAAATGTATCAGATAAAGCATATAGGCAGTAAAGCCGAACCCGTATCCAAACTGGTCCAGCATCACACACAGACTGACCGTAAGAAGACTTGCCGGCTGGGCCATGCTCATATACACGAATACCAGACAAGGCAGTGTTATGCTTGCAGCCATAGGCCACAGAGACTTTTTCAGTCCCCATCTGGCAGCTGCCATTCCTCCTAATATTCCTCCTGCGGTAAGGGCTGCCACTCCGACAGTCCCGTAAGCTATTCCTACATTTTCAGTCGAAAGTCCGAGACCGCCTGCTGAAACAGGGTCCAGCAGGAAAGGATTCATCATTTTCACCAAGAAAGCTTCAGGCAGACGGTAAAAAAGCATAAAAAGAATAGCTGTCCAGACATATGGTTTTCTGAAAAAAGTAGAGAATGTTCTTCCGAAATCCCTGAATATCTCTGAGGCTGAACGTGTTTCGCCCTCTATGATCTTTTCCGGGCGTGGCAGGATGAAAATGTGGTAGAGAGCCGTAACACCGAAAAGCACGGCAGAGAAAAGGAGCGTTACAGTCCATGCCTTGGGAATATCCGCATACCTCGTCTCCAAAACTCCGGCAATCACCACAAGCACTCCCTGGCCGAAAATGGATGCCAGCCTGTAAAATGTGCTCCTTATTCCTACAAAGAAAGACTGCTGCTTCTTATCAAGCGCGAGCATATAATACCCGTCCGCAGCAATATCGTGCGTAGCGGAAGCAAAAGCTGTCACCCAGAAAATCACAAGGGTCAATGCGAAGAGCGGAACCGGAGTCTTTCCTTCAGAGATTACTTCCTGCGAAGGATGAGGAAGGGACAGTGCAGCAAATGCAAAAGCCGCTGCTATGATGACCTGCATGGAAACTATCCACCATCTTTTGGTGCGGATAATATCCACGAAAGGACTCCAAAGAGGCTTTATAGTCCATGGAAGATAGAGCAGCCCCGTGTACATGGCTATATCTCCATTGGACATTCCCATCTTCTTGAACATTATCACTGATATGACATTGACTACGAAATAGGGTATTCCTTCCGCGAAATACAATGTAGGAATCCAGCTCCATGGATTTCCGGATATTCTATCTGAGACAGACATAGGCAAATTAATAAGTTTTATCTGCATCGGAGTCCGACACATCAGCTCCTCGGTAATAATGTGAGAGAATCTCACGGTAACCATAACCCTCTGAGGCCATTACAGCTGCACCTATCTGGCAAAGTCCTACACCGTGGCCCCATCCGCGTCCGTGAAGGATTATTTTTCCATCCCGGAACTCCGCTTCAAAGGCAGAACTCTTAAGATGTGTCTCAGATAGTATTTTTCTTATCTCCAGCTCTTTACCCACAATAAAAGAGTTTTCCGTTCCCTCGACCAGAAGCTCATATATCCTTCCCGACTCTCCCCTTTTCAAAGGTTTCAAGGACTTCAACTGTCCGATATTGCGGCCGCTTTTCCGCGATATAAGAGAAGATATCTCATCGACACCATACTCTTCGGTCCACCTGTAAAAATCAGGTGTCTCCTGATCATAATCGTTAAGAACCTGTGATATAACCTCCCTTGAAGGATTGCTGCAGAAAGGGACTCCCTTTCCGTCACTGTCCGGAACGCTCTGAAGATAATCATAGTCCACATCCTCCCAGCAGACGGAGAAGCGTTCTGTAATACCTCCGCAGCACTTTGAAAAACGCGCGTCACATAATTTGCCTCCATACGACAGAACTTCTCCCCAGGTAGCATCTACAGCCGCCTTTACGGCAGAGCCTGCAGCCCGTGTAAGTCCCTGATAACGCTGGCAATGATCATCGGCACACACATCAAAAGACCTGTGGTCCTGATGTCCGTACCACTTTATAACTCTGTCCAGAGACGTCGAATTTTCGCTCCCGGCATCTTGTCCCGACCTGCCGCTTCCGGCATCTGCAACCCCTTGCATTGCCGAATCCAGATAAGTGACCAGAGCCGGCATACTGCATATTCCTTCAGGAACGGATTTTCCGTCAGGACCTTTGAACTCTCCGGATATATCACGCCTGCGCCTCCTTTCCAGAAGAGCCATCACCCAGGATCTTGAAATCACCGCATGGGCCTTCAGAAACTCCAATGAAGACGTGGATTTCATTTCAGAAGAGATAACACTGAGCAGATAATCTTCCACTCCTATGACATTTACAGCCACCAGTCTGTCTTTTTCCACAATGATTCTCAAGGCTCCCGCAAATTTCTGCGTTTCTTTTCTCTCCCAGTGAAAACCGACACCTATTGTAACGCCATGCAGGACGAAAGACGGTTCTGCAAACATCATTGCAGGAGTAGGAGCCTCAAAAAAGAGTTCGTCATACAATGCCCCGTCATATTCTATCTTTCCGTCATGGAAACAGGCAAATCTGGGACCGGCCCCGTCAGAAATGATTTCAAATTCGATTTCCTTGCCAGACATTATACCGACTGAAACCACAGGCTGTGTTCTTGTCAGTCTCCAAAGCAATTCTGACTCAGAAGTATTGTCCAGAGCAACTTCTTCCAGTACTTCTTTCACCACCTCTGGCCCAAGCCTGTCAAAATCTTCCTGTCTTGCCGCAATCAGGACACCTGCCATATCGGCACATCCCGGGCTCACCATAAGTCTGCCAGCCCCCTGATCAAAAAAATGATGAGGCCTGTGTGCCCTGCGGAAAATGACAACTGAGCGGTATTCTCCTGACTTATACCAGGAAATGAGGTTGAACATAGGTTCATCTCCGTCAGATACACCTGGAGCGCAATCCAGAAGCCTGTAAAACATCTTTGCCGCCGACTTGGCTGTATCTGCCTTAAGAGCAAAAATACCTCTCAAATATTTTCTGTAATGATACAGACTTGCATCCTGTACTGAAAGAAGCTGCCCTATTGACTCCGGAACATAATCCCCGACACATGTATCCAGAAGTGCATCAATGTCATTTTCAAGAGGCATGCATCCTCTCGATGATGCCTGGAAATGAAAATGGTCGGGTGCGGAAGCTCCGCAACGCGGTCCGTTGTAAAACAAGGCATAACCGGGAAAAGCCCTTGCCATATCAAGCATATCTACATATCTCTTCCAGATAGCCTGATTTACGTGACGGTCAGATGCTATGACAAGGTGTCCTGGAAAAATAGGATACGGATTGACCAGAATATCGTACTTCTTTGACTTGCGTCCCTCAAACCTCATATATATCTGCTCATCAGGACGGTTGTCCCTGCAAAGGAAGCACTTGCGTGCCTTCACTGCATCCGCGGACACATCTGCCGATGATGATCTGATACGTGAAGGATTGAACTGCACCTGGACTTTCAGGCCTCCGACCTCCGCTTCGCGGATGCTTACATTTCTGAGTGCACGGAAGTTGTCACAAGCCAAAGGCCACTGGGACAACTGGTCATTTATAAATTTGTCAACAGGTTTCCTCTTCATCTGTTCCTAACTATATTCTGTCTGGCTTCAAGCTCACAAGTCCTTATCCAGTCTTTGTAAAAGTTGTTGGCATTGAGTTTTTCTATACTCAGCGCAGCATCCGAATTGCCGTCCCACCTTCTGCACTTGTAGAGAACGTCATATATCCGGCCTATCCTGTACTCCCGGCTTATCCTTAGTCCTACTGCATAGTCTTCTCCATAACTGGTATTCGGGAAACCTCCTATATTTCTCAGAATCTCTGTATCGAATGCTCTCGGAGCTCCAAGTCCATTGATTCTCAAGGCATTGTTATGACCGTTTTCCGGAGTCCATTCCTTATGGTCTATCACTCCAGGAGGTATGGGGTCAAGATCGAAGTCTGTCATTTCGTAAGTTCCTACAACCATTGCACACGTCTGAGTGTCAAATGCATCTACAATTTTTTCAAGCACATCGTCGCCCGCATACAAGTCGTCACTGTCCAGCTGGACGGCATACCTGCCGCAAAGAGAATGAAAAACCGCAAGGTTCCAACACCCTCCTATGCCAAGATCATCTTTCTCAGGCACGATATGTACAAGTTCCGGCCTGTAATACCCTGTTTCAGACGAAAAATAACCTTCACTATACTCTCCTGCCAGTTTTTCAAGCAACTCCGAAGTCCCGTCTGTTGAATTATTATCCACTACGATAACATTGAACGGGAACATACATCTCTGCGACAAAGCACTACGTACCGCATCCCCGACTGTCCTTACACGGTTTAGTACCGGTATGATGACAGATGCGACTACAGGATAATCCTCTGCGCAATCTGTTGTTTCATCCATCTGAAAATCATCGTCTGACACAGGCTCAAGATAAGCTCCGGCAGTCTTCAGATACTCGGTACAAATCTGCTCCATCTCTATCTGTACCCTCCGATTTTTAGGATCGACATAGTCAAACTGCTTTTCTCCAGATTTTCTGCTGTCCGTTTCTTGCTTGGAGTACAGGAACTCCTTTATGTGAACGATTTTCTTCATTCTCAACCTGAGGTCATACAAGGCTCCGAATTCCCTTTCCCCAGACATCTCACGGACTGCTCTGCAGAATGCAGATGTCTTGAATACAAGCACAGGACCAAAGTCGAAGTCATCTCTCAGCGCACCTTTCTGACAGTCGATAAGAGGGTGCTTCTTTTTCCCGGCAACACCTGATTTTTCATCAGGTTTCGTATCATAATAATCCGCATAGAGCATTTCCGCTCCTGTATCTTCCGCTACCGATAATATCCTGTCCAATGCCATAGTACCCATTTCGAGCACATTGGCTGCCGTATAAAGAAGCAGATATTCAGATTTTACAGCACCTGCAACAGATTTTAAAGTAGATGTGGCCCTGAAAGAGCACTGCGGCATGACAGTCACTCCGTCAAAAGACGAACTCCTGGAAAATGAATCAAGAGTACAAGACAAATCCTGCTCGTCGGCCATAGGCAGGATGAAACATTCGATTCCGGACATACAATTCGGTTTTGAGAAATTTATAACAAAGACAACAAAGTATTTCTGATCTTTGCATACTCTGCCTCAAAGTTAGGTGTAAAGAGTGATTTTCCCAAACTTTCATCTATCTCATTTATATCCCAGAAACGGCCTTCTTCAACTTCTTCCTCATCAGGATGGAGTTCATAACTGCCTATTATGGCAAATATATTTACAGATTCCCTTTCCACCTCTGATTCAAATTCATAAGTCCCGATATATATAGGATTGAATTCCCTGAGCCCAAGTTCTTCAAAGGCTTCTCTATACAGCGCTTCGTGTATCTGTTCCCCGAAGTCCACATGTCCTCCGACGGCAGTATCCCACTTTCCCGGCTGTATATCTTTTGACATTGACCTCTTCTGCAGGTAAAGTCTTGAATACCTGTCAAGAATATGAAGGTGCACCACCGGGTGCAATACCTTTGCTCCGCTATGGCAGAATGCACGTGAGGCCATAGCTGTCACAAGGCCTGACGGTTCGATGACAGGAAACATTTCCTGCTTTCCTTCTGCCTTATCCGGATTGTCTCCGGCCTTTCTATCAGGAAGGACGGGGACTGTTTCATAAGGATAAATCAATTCAAACATACTTCTATCAACATACAGGCACCGATTGCCACTGCTATTGTCATAACAAGCCCTTTTACTACTGTAGCAGAAGGCTTGCCTCCTGACTCCCCTGCATCAATAGCATCTTTGAAAAAGATATAAATAGCAGGAACACAAGCTGTTGCAAGAAGGGCATCCTCAGGCATTCCCAAAAATATAATCTTCGATATGGCAATTATTGACCAGTGTACTATAAATATAAATGCAAAAAAATTAATTTTCTTATTGAAAGTCATAAGCATTCCGAGCATAAACAGTGACACTGCACTGGGAATCATAGGAGTGGCAATGTACGGGAATGACATACCTCGTGCGACTGAAATCAACGGATAACACAAAGACATAAGCATCATCAGAATACCCAGCCATTCATATTTGCCGGAGCGCTGGAAGGTTGAATAATGAGTGACAAGATCATAAATCCATGCTACGGCAACCAGACACCAGAAAATCGTCATCACGCTTGAATATTCTCTGACGCCGCCGTATTTCATATAATATACAAATGCTATCCACAATGATTCCGTGACCATAAGAAGTTTTGCAGCGACCTTGGCCCAGGCTGCAGGACGGAAAAACAAAAAAGCTGCAAGCACCGCCGCAACTGCAATAAAAAGAAGCTGGAAAGGCCATGTGGCCAAATTATATTCCGCTATTGTATCCCAGAAAATCCCCATAAAACATTCAGATCAAAATCAAAGAAACCGTGAACCTCTTGTCATTGAATTAGCCCTCTCCCTCAACAGGAACACAGGAACGGTAGCTCCTGCCGCAAGCATGAATATGACGCTGCTTGCTACAGCACCGTTAAATATCATAGCCTGCAGATATTCGCTTCCCTGAGTAGGAGAAGAAATGTTCTGAAGGAACATTATCAACGAAAAGACAGTCTTGTAGGCATACGCTCCAGGAATCATCGGAAGCAGGGCCGGTATATAAAGCACTGTCATAGGACAGAAAACTTTCCTGCCGAACCATACACTACCCGTCCCTATAAGAAAAGCCGCGACAAGTGAAGCAGTAGCTATGTCCACTCCCAAAAAAGTCATCAGACAATATCTGGTAGCATGTCCCACTGCAGCCAGAACAGCAATATAAGGAAAAGCTCTCAAAGGCGGGTCGGAAATAGCTCCGAATCCCATGGCGGCCACTGCAGCGAAAAGGCCGTCCGACAATATATCAACCGCTATCATAACAAACTGTCTTTTACCAACATCAGTGTCGCCGACATACCTATGGCGATGCAGATTATAAGCATAAGGGCATTTACCAGCCTGCTGATTCCAATCTGTATATGACCGTCGGTAATATCTATAACACCATTTATCAAAGGTACTCCCGGAACAAGATAAAGCACACTTGTGGCAAGTGCAATCTCCGCCGAATCAATGCCCAGTGTCAGGGCTGAAGATGCACACAGCGAGGCAACGAATGCCGAAACAATAAAAACTACATAATGGTTAACACCACAATGCATAAGGTGCTGCCTGAGATAGAACCCGACAAGAGTAGAAGTAAATACAATAAGCATTGCCCATATCCCTCCTCCGAAAAGACGGCAGAAAGACATATTGGCAAGCCCTACCATGAAAAGCACAAACCACGGATTGATTCTTGGCTTTGAAATTATTTCTTCAAATTTATGTCTGATGGCATCAAGTGACATATTGTTGTCATATGCAGCCCAGCTCAAGGCACTCAAATCGGCATTCCACTCAAAACTTATAGGAAAGCCGGGGATATCCACCACTCTGGTACTCATCAGTCTGCCATCTTTTTCACAAACAGTAAGCATAGCGGTTTTCTGGGATGTATGAAGTCTTACATCAGTTCCCAGTGCAGTTCCGATACGTTTGCTATTACGAACGACGCGGGAAGTATGAACTCCCGCGCCTAACATATGTGAGACATACCGGGATATGAAATCCGCAATATCCTCAATTTTTTCCTGTGTAAATTTTCCTTCACCCATATTAAGCCAAAGCTATCAGGATAAGTACCTGAGCGACAAGTACCCTCATAAACATTGCAAGGGGATAAACTGTAGCATAACTTACTGATGTATAATCCGTTCCATAGGCATTCTGCGCAAATGCAAGAACAGGAGGGTTAGTACAGCTTCCGGAAACAAGACCGCAAATCTGATAGAAGTTCAGCTTGAAGAAAACCCTTCCTATTACTGAAATAAGGAATGTAGGAATAATAGTAATAAGGGCACCGTAAAGTATCCACCAGTAACCTCCGCCTACAATCGAGCTGACAAAATTCTCACCTGCTCCCAGACCTACTGCAGCAAGGAAGATAGAAATACCCAACTCCCTGAGCATCATATTGGCACTCATTGTAGTATATGTGGTAATCTTGAGTCTTGGTCCGAAATAACCGATGAGGATAGCTATGATAAGCGGACCTCCTGCAAGACCGAGTTTTACAGCCTGAGGTATTCCTGGGAACTTGAACGGAATTGATCCGAACAGCACTCCGATTGCGATTCCGAAGAAAATAGGGACGAGGTGCGGATGAGAAAGACTTGATTCTGAGTTTCCTACAATTTTAGCTACCTTGTCTATGGCATTCTCGGCACCTACCACCATTATGGAGTCTCCCATCTGGAGAGTAAGGTTAGGACTGGCAACAAGATCAACTCCTGAGCGAGAAACCCTTGTTATACTTACACCGAATGTTGACCTGATCTTGAGATCTTTCAGTTTCTTTCCTGTAAGCGATGACTTCGTTATTGTGAGTCTCTTTACAGTAAGGGATGTATCCAGTTTGTCCCATACTGACTTAGGCATATCTATAAGCTCTCCGAAGAGCATTGTAACAACATCTACAGAACTCTGTGATGTAACGACAAGCAGTTTGTCGCCTTCTTTGATTACAGTACTTGCAACCGGGACTTCAACTACATTGTTCCTCAGCATTCTGGAAACTACAAACTTGTTGGTAATCTCCTTGTCTATCTCTACCAGAGTCTTGCCGAAGACTGCGGGGTTCTTTACCTGACAGGCAATACGTACGGCACTCTCTATTCCAGTCTCTTCGCCATCCAGAATAGCCTGTTCTTTCTTGATATCTACCTTGAATATGGCCTTTGTAAGAAGCAATACCATTATTACACCAAGTACACCAAGAGGATAGGCTACTGCATAACCGGAAGCAAGAGAAGCCGAAATTTCGGATGCATCTACTTCAGAAAGGAAAGATCCCGCACTTGTAGCATCATAGAATGTCTGCTGGGCTGCACCTAAACCAGGGGTATTAGTTACGGCACCAGACATTACGCCTGTCATAGTAACCAGGCTTTCCCCTGTTACAAGATGAATTATGAAAGCAGTGGTAGCGCCGAGCAAGACAAGTGCAACGGCAAGCATGTTCAGAGTCAGGCCTCCTTTCTTGAATGAATGGAAAAATCCGGGACCTACCTGAAGTCCGATTGAAAATACAAACAGAATAAGTCCGAATTCCTTAAGGAAGTGAAGAAGGTTTGCATCTGCCCTGAATCCGAAATGACTCAGAAGAATACCGACAAACAGAATCCAGGTGCTTCCCAAAGAAACTCCTTTGAACTTGAATTTTCCCAAGAAAATTCCGGCTGCGATGACAAAGGCAAGCAACATTATCGAATGTCCTGTCCCTTGACCGAAAAATAATTCTCTCATACTAACTTAACTAACTTATATTTTTTCTACAATTTCTCTGATATAGCCTGTCGCGGATGCCGGAGAATCAGAACCTCAATTCCGCACAGAAAGCCGAATGACCATCGACTTCACCCTCTATATAATATACCGCACCTACTCTGTGACTGGTCTCCGCCTTGTCTTCCGTATTCTCCTGCCCCTCAGTTCCAACCATGCAACGGTACAAAGAAACCTTTTCACCAGGCTTGGTCTCATGATTGAAGTTTATCCGAACTTCTTTCAGCGGAGATGCCGATGTCTCAGCAAAGCCGACAGCATCCATTGCCCATACCAGATACATGGCATTATTAGTGTGTCCGTTCAGATCGACATCCGAATATGACACAATGTGATCCCCTACATACTCTTTTTCACAGCCGGAAGGAATCTGCACCTTGTCACAGGACTTTTCTATTGCATTCTCTGTACAAATATCTTCAGAGGTGATTCCTGCTGACCGCGCAATTCTCCTTGTGTCAATATTGAGAACAAGCCATGATGTCGTAGCCTTTACAAGAACTTCTCCTGACTCTCCGGTCATAAGGAAATCCCTTAAATAAAATAACCTCTCCGGACCTTTATGCCAAGTGGAAAGCTCTACCCTCTCATTCCAGCGTGGATGTCTGACAAACTCTATATGCATTCTGGAAAGAACCCACGCAGTCCTGGTCTCCATAAGTTTGTCATATCCGAATCCCAGTATATTTGCGTGAAGATTTGCCGCCTCCTGGGCAAAATTCATAAAAGAGGCCGGCTTCAGCAGCTGTGACATATCTGTGTCATAGCACGGTATCAAGATGCTCTGCTGGTACTTGTTTTTCATTTTCCTAAAACATTACAAGTCTGCGGACTTTTATCCAAAGCGCCGCGACTTTACAAAACAATTTGCAAAAATAGCATTTTATTCCGTAATAGAAAAATCAAGACCTGTGAAGAATATCATACTCCTCGGCATTATACAGAATATTGTCCATAAAATCAGGGAATAGCCTTGCTACCACTACATATAAAACCATAAGGAAGACCACAGACAGCAAGATGATTGCAGCAATATACAATCTCTTGCGCCATCTATAGGAATCGTTTACCGGGAATTCCTTTTCTGAACGAATTTCAGGTACTGCATTCGCCTCCGGAACTGAATTAGCTTCAGGCAATGGATTATCAATCTGCTTTCCAACGGTTTCTTCCGCCACCGGCTCTTCAGGAAGAGAAACCTCTGATTCACTTGATGGAATACTTTTATAAACATCAGTATCATGGGAATCGGAAACACTGCCTTCAGATTCTATCTGATTATCCTGCTTCTGGTCAGCATGTTCATTCTCCACGGAAGGGATTTCCTCAATCAAGTTTTTAAGCGCATCTACAGCAGCGGAAACTTCCTCTTTAGTCTCCACATGCGTTTTCAAAGAAAGAGGAGCAAGACCAAATCCTTCAGGATAAATGTCAAGATCCTCGTCAGACACAAAAAAGAAATTGTTTTCCTTTGTCGCCCTCATCCTGCCCAATCCGGGAAATACAATATTCTTTCTGGTTTGCAGAACTTCCCTGAGTCCGTCAACAAATATTACCAGCGCCTTCTCTGCTATTTCCCGGCTAACTCCATTGGCAGATGCGTATAAATCTGCAAGGAGAGTATCACTTTCCTTGTCTTTAACCGGACGGAATGAAAGTTTTCTATACGGAGGGTTTACAGTATATCCCTTATCCGAAAAAACGGCAGGCACTGTCTCTGCTACAAAAACACCAAGTCCCGGCAAGGAAACACGATCGTGATCCATCACCAGTTCTTTTATCATCTTTGACAAAAGATCTATATCCATAAATCGGCGAAATGAAATTCTTTATAATTAATAAGATGCAAAGTTAAGAAACAGTTTTGATTTTTCCTCGGAAGATTATTTTCAAAAAAAATTGCAAAAAAAGTGTAAAAAAATTTGGAGGTAAAGAAAAAATGCCTACCTTTGCAATCCCATTCGGAAACAAACCGATTGGAAAACAAAATTCCTGAATAGCTCAGTTGGTTAGAGCATCTGACTGTTAATCAGAGGGTCCCAGGTTCAAGTCCTGGTTCAGGAGCTTCAAAATCAAGAGGTTACGAGAAAATCGCAACCTCTTTTTCTTTTTAAGGCCTTAGAAAGCCCCCCTGCGGTATAACGGGGGTTCCGTTATTAACATATAAATATGTTTTCAACAACAATTTTTGCCCGTATCGGCAATTTCATTGCAAGACCTGTTATCATAAAATTTTCCAAAGAACATGACGGGAATCTGTATTGAAAAACCACCTGCCAAAGAAATTTTATGGCAGGTGGTTTTTATCTGTAGTATATCGAAACACTCCTAATATTTATTCAGAGGCATTCCGTTCATTTTCATGCGTACTTTTTTGCGAACCCCGTCAAGAACAGCCTCGTACTCTTCTTTGCCTTCTTCTGACTTTCCTGCTATCAAATCCAGATGTGAAGCTGCAGCAGTAAGGACTGTATCAATTAGATTTACAATATATTCCATATCCTTTTCCACAAGGCCGCGAGAAGTGACCGCCGGAGTACCGACTCTGATACC
>URDD01000065.1 GCA_900546395.1 uncultured Bacteroidales bacterium
CTTCAGACCGTAAATTGGCAATCTTGCCGTTTCCCTGCTTTCGAAGTGGAAAAGGACCAGCGCAGGGAAGCCGGATACGGTAAACTCGGAGGTTACGAAGCCAGTGACTTCCTTTGGGGAAAGGCTCCGGACAATGCCCCGACCGCTTCTGTCATAAGGCTCGGGTTTAACCACAGGATGGCAGGTATAAGGGTCAGTCTCGCAAAAGGATTCGGTTTTTCCGATGAAGAATGGAGGGCCGCGCAGAAACAGGTGGTAATATTGAATACAGTACGCAAGTCTTTCATTGATCTTACGACCGGAGAGGTCACTGCTGACGGACCAGTTCCTGAAACGGGAATCATTCCATATAAGAAAGGAGATGAATACAGGGGAGTCGTAGTTCCCCAGACAATCGGTGCAGGGGCAAAACTTTTGAGTGTAACAGTTGACGGAGAGTCTTATTTCCTGCAAAAGTCAGAGGATTTTGTATATAAGCCTTCCAAACTGCATAATTTTACTGTTACTGTCAATAAACGTGAGGCTGGCGGCGGTCTTGAGTTTGTACTTTCATCTGAAAGCATAACAGTATGGGAAAATGACGGCATTTCCCATGATGCAGTGGCCCGGGAATATGTGATAGTGAATGTAGATAAGCCCGGAACTCTGGACAAGTGCATAGCAAAGGCAGGCAAGGATTTGAGAAAAGTCCGCAACTTGAAACTTACCGGTCAGATTAATACACGCGATTTTGCGGTGATGCGATTTTGGATGGATCGTCTTGCTGCTTTGAATCTTAAAGAAGTTTCTATTGTCAAGGGAGAAGGTGACTTACTGACTGAGGGCAAAGAGGAAAGATATTATTCCTGTGATGATAATGAGATACCTAATGAAGCCCTGTTTCATAAAGAGACACTTGTATCCGTTGTGTTGCCGGATAAATTAACAACGATATGTAGTTCTGCTTTTCATTGTTGTTCAAATTTATCAGGCTCTTTAATTATCCCAGAGGGAGTTACAAGAATTGGAGTTGCAGCTTTTAAATGTTGCAAAAATTTAATGGGTAATCTTATTCTACCTAGTACATTGAAGATTTTAGGTGATGAAAATCGTAATTATATGGGATTGCATGACGGTGTATTTACTGAATGTGGTTTTACATGCGAACTGAAATTGCCAGAAAATCTTGAAGTTATAGGATGCGGAGCATTTTACGACTGTAGTAATTTTTACGGTGAGCTGAAATTACCTAATAAAGTCAGATATTTAGGTTTAGAAGCTTTTAATAGTTGTGACAATCTCACCGGTTCCTTGAATATTCCTCAAAATGTAGTTGCCATACCTGATGGATGTTTTAGAGAGTGTGGGTTCAATGGAACTCTGACGCTTCATGATGGCATTATAACTATCGGTAAGGAAGCATTCTCATGTACTGGATTAAAGGGTGAATTAAGATTACCTAAAAATCTTGAGGTTATAAGTCATTGGGCTTTCTATAATTGTGATTTCTCGGGTAATCTGGTTCTTCCAGAGAGCCTCTATTCTATAGGGGACAGGGCATTTGCATATAACTGGAGGCTTATGGGTACTCTTGAGATTCCGGAGAATGTGGTTTCCATCGGTGCCGGAGCCTTTGCGAAGTGCCGTAGCCTGGAAGGTGTGATTTTCCCGGAAGGACTTGAAAGCATAAGGTATAACTCATCTTTTGGTGAAGACGGAGGCGCATTCCAGGATTGCTTCGGCATAAACAGGATAGTCTGCAAAGGAAGGATTCCTGCTTATGTACAGGAAGGGGCATTCCATGGTGTTCCTAAAGATAACTTCACTCTCGAGGTGCCTGAATCTGCGGTTCAGCAATACCAGGGAGCAGTGGGCTGGAAAGATTTCAAACGCATTTCTGCATACCGTAATCTTGTAATCCGTCCGAATGTGGCCACAGCCATAAATACTTCGGTGACAAGGGATCTTGTGCTGACAGCCGATGCGGAATGGTATGTCGAAAGCCAGCCGGAGTGGGTGAGCCTCAGCCAGACATCCGGCACTGGAAAGACTGAACTTAAACTGACTTTCAGCCAGATGCCTTCAGGTTCTGCTCCGAGGGAAGGCGAAATAGTATTCATGCTCAAGGGACAGGATTACAGAACAAGGTGCAAGGTAAGCCAGTATGATTATAAATACGGTGAAGACCAGTTTGTTACACTTCAGAAAGCTACTAAGGGGAGCGGTATCAACATAGTTCTTTTAGGTGACGGCTATGATGCGAAGGAAGTCAGCGAAGGCAAGTTGGCTGACAATCTTACAGAGGCATACGGTCACTTCTTCTCTATAGAGCCTTATAAGACATACAAGGATTATTTCAATGTCCATTATGCAGTGTCTGTATCGCCGGAGTCTGGAGTCGGAAGCGTGAATACCATTATTTACAACAAGTTCAATACTACAGCCAAAGGTGGTGTGACTCTCGGAGGACGCAACGGGGAAAGTGACGATTTGTATATAATGGATTATATTTGCAATGCTCCCGGAATAGCGAAGGATGACCTTGACAAGACATTGGTAATCATGGTACCTAATACTGCCGACTATGGCGGAATCTGCTATATGTGGGATGAAGGATATGCCATTGCCTACTGCCCGATGAGCAACTATGGCTATCCTCTTGATTTCAGGGGCGTAATCCAGCATGAGGCAGGAGGCCACGGCTTCGGAAAGCTCGGAGACGAGTATATTTACCACAATGCATTTATTGATGCCTGCCCTTGTACTTGTTGCGAACATGTGTTTGAATTTAACTTAGCGAAGGCCAAGGGCTGGTACGATAACCTGTCTCTTACAGGAAAAATGAGCGAAGTGGGATGGAACCACCTTCTTTTTCATGACAAATACAAGGATTTTGTGGATATATTTGAAGGGGGATTCATGCACAGCAGGGGAGTATATCGTTCAGAGCATAACAGCTGTATGAATAATGACATCCCGTACTATAGTACCATCAGCAGAGAGTCTATTGTAAGAAGGATAAAGACTTTGGCAGGAGAGACATTTGCATTCGAAGATTTCGTGGCAAATGATGTGGTGGAGATTGACGGTGTGGCTGTGAAATCAGACTGTATGGACGGATATATTTACGACAGGTCATCCTCTTTGCAGCATAAGCCTGTATTTATGGGAAAATTATCTGATTTAAGATAAAGATTAATAGAAATGAAAAAGATTTGTTTAGCGATATCAGTTGTTGCCGTGCTTTTTGCCGGATGTGACAAAACTGGCTTTTCCGATGATGAAACCGCTGGAGGTGAAATGATTGCGGATGAAGGCCTGATGCATTTCAATATGGGCTATCCTTCTGTAAAGGCTACCGAAACGGCATTTGAGTCAGGTGACAGGATAGGCGTATATATTACGGCTTATGAAAACGGTGAGCCACTTGCATTGCAGCTTGGAGGCAACTATAAGAATAACAATGCTGTTACATTTGACGGCTCTGTCTGGAATGCGGAACCTGAGATTTATTGGGAAGAAGAAAATTCAAAGTATGATGTGTTTGCCTATTATCCGTTCGGAAGCCCTTCTTCTGTAGATGAGATGCCGTTTGATGTAGCGGAAAACCAGAATATTCCGGAGACAGAAGAGTCTTTAAGCACTTATGAAGCGAGCGACTTTCTGTTTGCTTCCAGAAAAGGTGTGACTTCTGCAGACGGGTCTGTAAATCTTCTTTTCAAGCATAAGATGAGCAAACTGACTGTTGTCTTGAAAAAAGGAGAAGACTATGAAGGCGAGATTCCGGACGAAGGAGTTTCTGTACTCATTCACAATACAGTGACAAGCAGTCTTATAGACCTGTCGACAGGAGATGTTGTAAAGCATCCGAGGGCTTCTGCCAGAACCATAATTGCGAAAAAGGATGCTCTGGACAGATATTCGGCTATAGTCGTGCCACAGATGATTCTGTACAAGCAGCCATTGATTGAAATCATCTGCAATGGTGTATCATATATGATTGAAACCAGGTTCCAGTTCAAAAGCGGTGTCCAGCATATAATAAATGTTACACTGAACAATAACCCTGAGCAGGTTAAGATTGAGATTGGAGGTGAGATTGAGGGTGGCTGGAATTGATTGTTGATTGATATTGGGCTTGTAAATAGTTGAAATGGATATGATGTTTAATCTGAAAATCAGAGCATTTTTGATTGGGACAGTGATGCTTTTATGTCTGGCATCCTGCTCCTGGCAGAGGAATGTTTCTGAAATGACAGTTCCTGAAATAGTGTATCTGGAATCACATCCTGATGTGCATTCTGTCCGGTTGTTTTCCAGTCTGAAAAAAGAGATTTCATCGGATGTGAAATGCGGCTTTTATTTCGGCAAGGACAAGTATATTATGGACAAGATATACTGCGACATTTCAGGAAAGAATTTCAGTACGTCGGTATATGGCCTTGAAGAGGAGACATTATATTGGTACAAGTCATTTGTCGGTAACGGGTTCAATGAAATTTGCACTGACAGCAAATATTTCAAGACAGACGCTGAGCCTGAGCTTCCTGCCGATTTCAATGTGAAAGTCAGTGATGTCAATATGACTGTGATAGGCGAGATGACGGGATTAAGCGCCAGACTTTCAGGAAATACGGATTTGATAAAATCAGGTACGTTCCGTATCGGCCGTGCGGAGAGTGATTATTTTCTTACAGTGGAAGGTACTGTAAGCGAGTCATTGTTGTCAGCAAATATCATTACTCCTGTTTCCGGTTCGTACAGACTTAAAGCATCGGTTACAGACGGAGTAAGTGTAGAAGAATCAGATATTGGACTTTTTGACATTGAAACCGGTCCGGAATCTCCTGTAGATCCGTCTCCGGATCCTCCGGCTGAAGAATTCAATGTTAGCATAGAAAATGCCGGAATGCAGTTTAGCGGTGATATGGTGGCGTTGTCAGCCTCTTTGTCTGGAGATGTGGAGAAGGTAAAGACAATATATTTCCATATCGGGCAGGCTAAGGATCAGCTTTATCTTAAAGTTAAGGGTACTGTCGAAGGAACACTTGCAAAGGCTTATATTACTCCTCCTGATCCCGGACTTTATTGGTTCAGACTGACTGTCTCTGACGGGCAGTCTGAGATAGAGTCAGATGTTGTCTCTTTTGAAATACAGCAACCGGAACCAGAGCCGGAACCTCAGCCTGAATTTAATGTTCAGTTCACAGGGCTGAATGCCAATGTCGGGAAACGTACTACTGAGCTGTCGGTAACCTTGTCGGGGGATGTCAGTAAGATAGAGTATGGAACATTCAGTTACATTAGCCGGGAAAATAATTTGCCTTTGAACATACGAGGGAAAATTTACGGTAATTCTATGACGGCCATCATAGATACTCCTCCTCCTGGAATTTATGGGTTCAAGGCAGAAGTTACGGGTGACAGAATAACGTTTATAAGTTCAGCGGTTAAGTCATTTGAAGTCAGGCCCGCCCTGGAACCAAAGCCTGAATTTGCCGTGTCAGTAAGTGGAGTGAGATGGGAAATCGAAGGCAAGCTGATTTATCTCTCCGCTGTAGTTTCAGGAGATATAGACCTTATTGAAAAAAGCGAGTTTTTGATAGAAGATAACAGCGGTGCAGTGATAAGACTCGAGGCCGGAAGAGACGGTTCAGTGTTAAGTGCCTTTGTTGCAGGACTTTTGCCATGGACTTATAAGGCACGGGCCGTAGTGAGCGACGGTGTGGAAGAAAAGCAGTCAGAAGTAATAAATATTGTGATTTCAAATAAAAATTAAATGCAAATACCTGAAGTAAGTTACCTCCTTAGCGAGGTGGAAAAAAAATATGGCCGCAGAATAGCGACATCTACAGATTTTGAATCATTGTCTGTCACTATCGATATTATGACGGGGGAGTTGTTATCTTCCTCTACTTTGAAAAGGCTTTGGGGATATGTATCCTCAAATCCTACTCCGCGTACATCAACTCTTGACGTGCTTTCACGATATGTAGGACACAGGAGTTTCAAGGAGTTTTGCGAGGGCCTGAAATCCTCGAATGTGTATGCATCGACATTTTTTTCTTCCAGAGTGCTTGATATAGATAGTCTTAGGATAGGCCAGCATGTATGTCTGGGGTGGGATCCCAACAGGCTTGTGGAGATGGAATACCTCGGAAACCGTCACTTCAGGGTGACATCATCTGCAAATTCACAGCTTAAGGTTGACGATACTTTCGAACTTTTTGAAGTGATACTGGGATATCCTCTTGTGATCTTGAAGATACTCAGGGACGGTAAATTTACAAATACCTACATAGCAGGACGTCAGGGCGGACTGAACTATATGAAAATCCTTGAGTGACCTTCTACAGCTCTTTTATTGCAGATTTGAACATGGCTTCAATTGATTCGGCATCGACATTCATCTGGCTGGAAGATTTGATGTTGCTGTCTTCTTTTTTTGTCGAGTCTGCCTGTCTTTCCTTAATATATGAGTCGTTATAGAATCCTGACGTGTCTGTACGCTCTGAAGAAGCGGGCATGTTATTTATTCCAGATACCGGATTTGCCCTGCTTTTGTTCTGTACTTCATTCTTGTTGCCTGAGAAGGAAAATATTATTGCGGCCATCATAAGTATAACGAGTGAAACTGTTGAATATGAGAACAGTACTGTGATTCGTCTTTTTCCTTCCGCCAATATCGCTCTTTTTACTTCCGTCGCGTTCTGAAACCTTTGACGCCTGTCCCGCTTGAGACATTTGTCAGCAATATGGTTATAATATCCGGAAACCTCTCTAATGATTACTCCGAGAGACCATATGTCGCTTCTTCCGTCAATATTTTCTCCGGCAAGCAGTTCCGGTGATGCATAGATGCGTGTTCCTGCCGGTACCTTGTATGTACTGTATGAGTCTGCGTCTGAAAGGCCGAAGTCGATTATTTTTGCATTGAACCCGTTGTATGTAACCAGAATATTTTCAGGTTTGAGGTCTCTGTGGATTACCTGTTTTTTGTGCATGTAGTCCAGACCGTCGCATATCTCGCAAAGCAGTTTTCTGGCTTTTTCAAGGGGAAGCCTCCCGTTTGAGAGCAATGATTCAAGACTGCATCCGTCAATCCATTCCATTACTATGCAGTTTCCTATTTCCGGAAGAAAGATAAGTGCATAATACTGGCATATTGCAGTATGTGTCAATTTGAATCCTATGTCAAAGTCCTTCTTCAGAAGATCTTCATAGAAAACATTGCCTCTGAATTCAGGTTTCAGTGCTTTATATACGAAAAAGCGTCCGTTTTTGTTTACTCGATATAAAATATTGAATCCGGCCTTGGAGTCATAGATTACTTCAAGGCCGATGGACTGATCGGGAAACTCCGCATCATTGAATGTCTGAAAGAAGCCGGATGGTCCAAACATAATGCATAAACAATAAGAAACATACTTACGGTCCGTAAGTTCTAATCCCCAAAAGTAGTAAAAATCTGACAATATTTCCGTAATTTTACAATGTTTTTTTGTGGGGGGGGGGAATATATTGACTATCAATTATATATATTATTATATTCTTTCGTTTTATCCAATATTTGTTGTACTTGAATGATTTTTCTTAAATTTGTCTCTATGTTTTGTGTCGTAAGATATATATATTGCAGTCTAGTTGTGTTGTTTCTGTCATTTGACTTGTATTGTCAGGATAACAGAAAGGTCAATGATGAAAATGACTCTAAATTGGACTATTATGAACTGATTTGCGACAGGTGCTTGTCTATGAAGGATGTAGTCTTGTCAGGAGGCAGTGTCAGCCGCCACGAGGCTTCCAGCCTTATAGGAGAATTTCTGTCCTTAAACAAGGAAATAAAGGCAGTAATGGAATCTTTGACAGAATCACAGAAAATAAGGTTTGAAAGGATAAGCCTTTGGTTTTCTTCAGGGAAAAGACCGGCCGCTCTGGATGACAGTCTCGAGCTTGAGAAATTATCCGGACTTTGCCTGCCTGAGTATGCGGAGGTCCTTTATTCCGGATGTGACAGTCTTTTCTGTAATTTGGAAGATCGGGTCAAATATAGGGATGATATTCTACATGTAGTTACTGATGCCGGAGTGCGGCGCAATAATCAGAAAATAAAATACAGTGATTTGAAGTTTCTTGTTACTGTAACTTGTTCTGTTCCCTTGATGTATGGTTTAAGGATAGGAGTATTGAAAGGTAAATTCGGAGGATATCTTGCCGGAAAGACAGATTTCAGGTCTGTCGGCAGCGAATATAGTTGCACAAGTGACAGCCTGCTTGATAATGGAATGCCTTTTTGGGGCAACGGGGAAATGCATAAAGGAAGGATGTCTGTTTCTGCAGGATTATTGTATAAGGCTGTGAGATGGCTTGATATATATGCAGGATTAGGTTATGGCTGTAAGAAAGAAACATGGCAGGATATAGACGGAAACTGGGCTTTAGTTTCGGATCTTACCTACAAGGGTATTGCGGCAGAGGCTGGAGTGATTGCATCTTTACGGAGATTTTCCGTATCATTAGGAGTATCGACTGTCGCTTTCCATACTGCCGGACTTGAAGTAGGGCTTGGTATAAATTTTTAAACAGTATCCAGTTATGACGAACGATTCTTCAGTTTTTTATTCAGAATATATTATTGATGGTGTAAGGCAGGAACTGACTCCGGCCCAGATATTGGGAGAATGTCTTGCGGACGGATATGTATTGCCTGAAGCACAGACGGGGATTGTACAGATTGTCGATGAACCGGCCAATCCGGATACCGGGATTTTTCATTATGACCTGACTGGTTGTCAGGAATATTCGGCTGCGGTGAGACAGTCTATGGATTTGCCGGCGAGAGAGGTGCCGGCGGCTTACTCAGGGGCATTTACCAGACTTTCTATAGCTAAATGCCTGATTGATAATATTTGGGCAAATGGTCATTTCTCTTTGAATGAAATTACTGTTGATTTGCAGTGGAACTGGAATTGTGAGCCTGTTGGTAATATGGCTTCGTTTTATTTTTCTGTAGAAGCAGCAGGCCAGTATCTTTATGATCTTGGTGTCAGAGTCCGGAAATGTGTACTGATACCGTCCGAATGCGGAAACAGGTTTTCAGTATGCAGACCGGAAGTATGGCACGAGACTTTGGAAGAATCTGTCTCATCTGAAGATGCAGCTGTAGGATTCCAAGCTGATTCAGAAATGACAGACATATTATTGCCTTCCATTGAAAAGATATTTGGTCGTATGTGCGGAGATTCTGTCATCCCTGATGGCAAGACATGGCTTATATATATTCCTTTTGATACTTGTGCATACAGACTCGGAGGTTCGTTACTTACAGAAATATTCGGAGAAAACGGAGATCCGGCTCCTGAGATTAGAGATCCTGACTACTTTATAGATTGTTATGAGGTGGTGCGGGAATTGGTTGAGGATGGAGTCATATTGAGCGGAGTGACAGTCGCTGACGGTGGCCTTATGGCCGCTTCTGACAATTTTTGCAGCAAAACGGGATGTGAAATCAATGTCAGCGGCATAGAGTCTGCATATTTAGAGACGGATAAAGTAAGGATATTGTTCTCGGAAGTTCCGGGTGTCCTGGTCCAGATCCGTGACAGCGATTATGACTATGTGGATTCCCAGTTTCTTCTTCAGGATGTGGCGTATTATCCTGTAGGACAGCCAGATCTGACAGAAAGTTCCGGGGCCAGGATTTCGGAAGGACGGAGACCTGATGTATTGTCTATTTTATCGGCCCTGCTTCAGGAGCAGCAGTCAGAGGGTGAAGATTGACAGTGTTGCAGGGAGCATGTTTGAAACTACATTTTTAATAACGCAAGATATGGCACGATACGCTAATATTCCGGAAAAGGGACAGAAAGGCAAACAGCCCAAGATATTTGTGCTTGATACAAATATTATATTGCATGACTATAAGGCCATAAGGCATTTCCAGGAAAATGACATAGTGATTCCTGTGGCTGTCCTTGAAGAACTGGACAAATTCAAAAAGGGTAATGATGCGCTCAGCTTCAATGCCAGAGGGTTTATGAGAGAGATTGACAAACTGTCTGACCGCAGGATGTTCGGAGAGGAAGGTGTTCCGATAGGCAGGAATCTGGGAAGCCTTAAGGTGGAACTTTTCCATCCTTTCCCTGATCATTTGAAAGACTGTTTTCAGGATGATACCCAGGACCACAGGATTCTTGCAACTGCAATGTGGGTAAAATCCCGGTATCCGGACCGCTTTGTCGCTCTTGTTACCAAGGATGTGAATCTCAGGATGAAGGCAAAGGCTGTCGGTATGGAGGCCCAGGATTATCTGACTGACAGAATAGAAGAGTCAAAGGTAGAATATACGAAGAATGAAGTTATTATAAAGGAAGATTTGCCTCAGGATAAAATACAGAGCCTTGCTTACGGGCAGGGCGGGCTTGACTATAAGGATGTGGCGGATGAAAAACCTAAGCCTAACCAGCTTTATAAGTTCAGGTGGCAGAAGGGGGAGACATCTTATTCTTCTTGTGCAAGATATGACGAAGCTTCCGGAAAAATACTTCTGGTCAAGGACAGATATGCATATGGTATTTCTCCGAGAAATGACGAGCAGAAATTTGCTATGGATGCCTGTCTGAATCCATCAATAAAACTTGTTTCCCTTACAGGTGGTGCCGGCACTGGAAAGACTTTGATCGCATTGGCTTCAGCTCTGGAGCAGGAAAAGGATTATGACCAGATTATTCTTACCAGACCTACTGTTATACTCGGTAATCAGGATATAGGTTTTCTTCCAGGTGACCAGAAAAGCAAGATGGGGCCGTTTGTCCAGCCGTTGCTGGACAATCTGAATGTTATCAGGAATTGTTTCAAGCCGGGGAGCAGACAGGCTGCCAAGATTGATGCCATGATCAAGGATGAAAAACTTCTCATATCTCCTTTGGCATATATAAGAGGCAGAAGTCTTGGAAAAGTATATTTTATAATCGACGAGGCCCAGAACCTGACCCCGCATGAAATAAAGACTATAATTACCCGTGCCGGTGAAGGTACCAAGATAGTGTTTACAGGTGATATTTTCCAGATAGACCAGCCGTATCTTGACATTTATTCCAATGGTTTGACTCACTTGGGGGAAAAGATGTCAGGTCAGAAACTTTTTGAGCATGTCAATCTGAAAAAAGGTGAAAGAAGTGAACTTTCGGATATTGCGAGCAAATTGTTGTAATATTACATCTGAAATGTGAAAAAATATTAGTAAATTCGCGCCGATTGCTTATCAACCGGCGTGGATTTGCCGTTTTTACTTTAGTGGAAATAGTTTTTTCTGAAAATATATTATAAATACTTTTTATTATGGATAACAACAAGAAAAGAGTTTACCGTTTCGGAGGCAAGGATGCTGAAGGAGACGGGACAATGCGTAATCTGCTTGGCGGAAAGGGTGCGAACCTCGCTGAAATGTGTAAGCTCAACATACCTGTACCTGCAGGGTTTACCATTACGACTGAGTGCTGTGCTGAATATTACGCTCTGGGCGGAGGATATAATGATGCTTTGAAAGCTGAAGTTAAAGAGGCTATGAAGGCTACTGAGGCTATTATGGGCAAGAAATTCGGTGACAAGAACGATCCTCTTCTCGTAAGCTGCCGTTCAGGTGCCAGAAGCTCAATGCCTGGAATGATGGATACTATCCTTAATATCGGTCTTTGTTCAGAGACCATTCCAGGTATGATAAAGAAGACTGACAATCCTCGTTTTGTATATGATGCATACCGCCGTCTTATCATGATGTACTCTGATGTCGTTATGGAGAAGGCAGAAGGTATCGAGCCTGCGGACGGACAGGGTATCCGCCAGCAGCTTGACAGAATGATGGAAGAGCTTAAGGAAGCCAAGGGATATGCTTCAGATACAGACATTACAGCAGATGAACTCAAGGATCTCTGCGAGAAATTCAAAGTAAGGGTAAAGGAAGTCCTCGGTGTTGATTTCCCTGATTCTGCAGAGGCCCAGCTTTGGGGCTCTATCGGAGGCGTATTCAAGTCATGGAACGGAAAGAGGGCTATCGCATACAGGAAAATCGAAGGTATTCCGGATGACTGGGGTACAGCCGTAAACGTTCAGTCAATGGTATTCGGAAATATGGGCAGCACATCTGCTACAGGTGTGGCTTTCTCAAGAAACCCTGCAAACGGTGACAACCGTTTCTACGGCGAGTGGCTTATCAACGCTCAGGGAGAGGATGTCGTTGCAGGTATCCGTACCCCTAACCCTCTTAACGAGGCTACAAAGAACCCTCACAACGAGCATCTCCAGTCTCTCGAGAAAGCTATGCCTGAGGTTTACAAGGAGCTTGACGCTATCCGTATCCACCTTGAGGATCACTTCAAGGATATGCAGGACATCGAGTTTACTATACAGGACGGAAAACTCTGGATGCTTCAGTGCCGTATAGGAAAGAGGACAGGTCTTGCAGCCCTCAATATGGCAATGGATATGATTGAAGAGGGAATGATAGACGAGAAGACAGCTGTAATGAGAGTTTCTCCTGCACAGCTTGACGAGATCCTCCATCCTATCCTTGACCCGGCTTCAGAGAAAAAGGCAAAGGTCGTAGCTGCAGGTCTTCCTGCTTCTCCGGGTGGAGCCGTAGGTAAAATCGTCTTTACTTCAGAGGCTGCCATGGCTGCTGCCGCAAAGGGCGAAAGCACTATTCTCGTAAGAGAGGAGACTTCTCCTGAGGATGTTGAGGGTATGAGGGCTGCTGCCGGTATCCTTACTCAGAGAGGAGGTATGACTTCACACGCTGCCCTTGTGGCCCGCGGTTGGGGCAAGTGCTGTATCGTAGGATGCGACGCTCTTCTTATTGATCTTGAGAATAAAGTACTTAAACTCAAAAATTCAGACAAGCAGTTCCATGAGGGTGATATGCTGAGTCTTAACGGAGCAAAGGGTTATGTTTATGATACAGCTATTGACACAATGGATGCATCTGACAACCCTCGTTTCGTACAGTTCATGAATATTGTTGACAAGTTCCGTACACTCGGTGTAAGGACAAATGCAGATACTCCTGAAGATGCAGAGCGCGCTATCAGTTTCGGAGCCGAGGGTATCGGACTCTTCCGTATCGAGCATATGTTCTATGGAAAGAATTCAGAGACTCCGCTTGCAAAACTCCGCAAGATGATTCTTTCCAAGACTGATGACGAAAGAAGGGCTGCTCTTGCAGAGCTTGAGCCATATATCAAGGGTGCTGTCAAGGGTACTATGAAGGTTATGGACGGCAAGCCGGTGACGTTCAGACTTCTGGATCCGCCTCTTCATGAGTTCGTTCCTCAGTCTCACGACAAGAGAGAGGAGCTTGCAAATGAGCTTGGAATCAGTGAGGGTGAAATCGAGAAGAGAGGTGAGTCACTCCACGAGGTCAATCCTATGATGGGTCACCGCGGAGTGCGTCTTCACATCACTTATCCTATGATTTCAGAAACTCAGTTCAGGGCTATCTTCACTGCAGCCGCAGAACTTATCGCTGAAGGATGTCACCCTATGCCTGAGATCATGGTCCCTGTGACTATTTCAGAGCGTGAGCTCCGTTTCCAGAAAGCTATCTGCGAAAAGGTAAAAGCTGAGGTTGAGGCTACTACAAACCAGCATATCAACTATATGTTCGGTACTATGATCGAGATTCCTCGTGCAGCTCTTACTGCAGACAGGATGGCAAGAACTGCACAGTTCTTCTCATTCGGTACCAACGACTTGACTCAGATGACATTCGGTTTCTCACGTGATGACGTAGGAACTTTCATGGGTGACTATCTCGGCAATAAGATTCTTGATGCTGATCCGTTCAAGACTCTTGATACCAAGTCTGTAGGCAAGCTTGTGAACCACGCTGTCATCGAAGGCCGTCATACCAAGGCTGACTTGAAGTGCGGTATCTGCGGCGAGCACGGCGGTGATCCTGCTTCAGTAGAGTTCTGCTACAAGATAGGACTGAACTATGTGTCTTGTTCACCGTTCCGCGTTCCTATCGCAAGACTTGCTGCGGCGCAGGCTGCCATCAAGGCTGAAAAGTAATTTCAGCCTTGATGCAGCCCGCAGGGTCTCAACCCCCTGCACCCCCTTAGGGGGAATGGCGTGCTCCGCACGGAGGGCAGAAGCCCTCTTGTCGCGTTGCTCCGTTGCTGAAAAGTAATTTCAGCCTTGATGCAGCCCGCAGGGTCTCAACCCCCTGCACCCCCTATTAGGGGGATTGGCGTGCTCCGCACGGAGGGCAGAAGCCCTCTTGTCGCGTTGCTCCGTTGCTGAAAAGTAATTTCAGCCTTGATGCAGCCCGCAGGGTCTCAACCCCCTGCACCCCCTATTAGGGGGATTGGCGTGCTCCGCACGGAGGGCAGAAGCCCTCTTGTCGCGTTGCTCCGTTGCTGAAAAGTAATTTCAGCCTTGATGC
>URDD01000066.1 GCA_900546395.1 uncultured Bacteroidales bacterium
AAAGCGGCCGTCAGTAAGTTTTTCGCTTCTGAAGCGGTTTATTGTCCTGAAGTTTGGCTTATTCATTCCGCTGAGCCACATTAACCGTGGGTACAGGATGATTTTCCGGAACAAATTCACCGATGCAAGGCGGAAATAGAAGAAAATCGTTCTGATTATTGTACTTATAGAAAAAAGAGGTGACCTCAAAGTCTTATGACTTTTGGGTCACCTCTTTTTGCCTTTATTTATTTGACTTCAATCATTCTCTTCGCATTCTTTTCTTCAGTAACCTGGATTTTAGGAATGCTTATGCTCAGGACACCGTGTTCTACACACGCACTTATCTGGTCTTTTTCAGCATCATCCGGCAAAATCATTGTCTGATGGAATTTAGAGTAGGAAAATTCCCGGCGTAGGTAGTGTCCGTGTTTCTGTTCGGTCTTTTCATCGCTCTTTTTCTCCATTTCAATAACCAGATTTCCGTTTTCATCAATATGTACATTGAAATCATCTTTGGTCATGCCAGGAGCTGCAAGTTCCATTTCATAACCTTTTTCATTTTCCAACACATTGATGGCTGGTGCTGTAGCATTCATTCTTTCCATCCATTCAGTGTCAAAGAAATCGTTGAAAATGTTTGGTAGCCAAGTCTGGCTGTTTCTTCTTGAAGGTACCATAATATTATCTCCTTTTTTATTTTACTTGTTTTTTATGTATCGCTCAAACAGAGATTCTGTTTTTTATTTCCAGACTCTGTTTGTCTGATATGACATGAATATAATCAATAGATGTACCAATTGATAAAAAATAGAATAATTGTAAAAAGGGTGAAATATTGACACTTTTTAGTGACAGTATGTCTATTATATGTGTCAAAATGTCTTATTTTGCTGTGCTGGAATAACTGGCAGCCTCATGTGCGGATCAATGTTTATCCTTTGGTATTATCAAATAAAATTTGCCTCTGCTATTGACTTTTCGTATATTTGGAAGATGTAAAAGGCGGCGAAATATGTCAGGAACTGGAAATATTGTCATTAAAGGAGCAAAAGTCAATAACCTCAAGAATATAACTCTTGAAATACCAAGAGGAAAATTTATTGTCATTACAGGAATATCAGGGTCCGGAAAGTCGTCGCTTGCTTTTGATACTTTGTTTGCAGAAGGGCAGAGACGTTTTGCGGAGAGCCTGTCGTCTTATGCACGCCAGTTTTTGGGGCGTATGTCCAAGCCGGATGTGGAACTTATCGAAGGAATTCCGCCGGCTATTGCAATTGAGCAGAAAGTAAATACCAGAAATCCACGTTCTACAGTCGCTACGGCGACGGAAATATATGATTATCTTCGTCTTATCTTTGCACGTATAGGCAAGACATTTTCACCGTTATCGGGAGAAGAGGTTAAATGTCACAGTATAAATGATGTTCTTGAGTTTATACTGACTCCTGAACCTTCATCAGTGTATGTTCTGGCGGATCTGGACTGGAAGGACAGAACGGACAAAGTAGAACTTATGCTCTCACTTAAAGAAGAAGGGTATTCAAGGCTTTTTGATACAGCTCCTATAAGGATAGAGGAGGTGATGAAGCGTGCTGAATCAGGAGATTATCCTGATGAACTGTTCTTGCTTGTTGACAGGTTGAAAATTCCTTCATACAAGGATGGCGTTGCTTATCAGACAGATGGGACGGAAATGTCCGGCATGGACTGGAGTGATCTTCAGGCTCGTCTTCATTCATCGGTGCAGACTGGATTTGAGAAAGGTCATGGTATGTTGCATATCCGTAAGGAAAAAGAAGGACAAGTCATTTATAAAACTTTTGCAGATAGGTTTGAAGCAGACGGAATGAAATTCCATGAGCCGGATGAATATATGTTCAGTTTTAACAGCCCTTTGGGGGCATGTCCTGAATGCGGTGGACTTGGGCAGATTATAGGTATAAGCGAGAATCTGGTTATTCCTGATAAAAGCAAGACAATTTATGATGGCGCGATAGCATGCTGGAGAGGGGAGAAGATGGGATGGTTCAAGGATTTGCTGGTAAAGAACGCAGAGAGATACGGAATACCTGTCTTTACGCCCTATTGTAATTTGACTGATGCGCAGAAAAGTGTGATTTGGAACGGGGTTAAAGGTGAAAATGAAGAAGAATCAATCGTAGGAATCAATGAATTCTTCAAATGGGTAGATGCCAACAAGTATAAGATTCAGTACAAATATATGCTTAGCCGCTATTCAGGGAAAACTGTCTGTCCAGAGTGCGGAGGTAGCCGTTTGAGGAGAGATGCCTTGTATGTGAAGGTCGGAGGCAAGAACATAAAGGAACTTCTTGATATGAATGTGGACCAGCTTTTGGAATATTTTCATACTTTGGAACTTACGGATTACGAAAAAGGGATTGTTTCCAAGGCGGTTGATGAAATAGTTTCGCGGCTTGAGTATATCAAGGATGTCGGGTTGTCTTACCTTACATTAAGCAGGACATCAAATACATTGTCGGGTGGAGAAAGTCAGAGGATAAATCTGGTAACAGCTTTGGGAAGTTCTCTAGTAGGGTCGCTTTATATTTTAGACGAGCCGAGTATCGGCCTTCATCCCAGGGATACAGAGCGTCTTATATCCGTGCTCAAGAAACTGCGTGACATAGGCAACACCGTTGTCGTGGTAGAGCATGATGAGGAGATTATGCGAGCTGCGGATCTTTTGGTGGATATTGGTCCAAAGGCAGGAGTTTATGGAGGGGAGATTGTCTTTAAAGGGAGTTTGTCGGATGCTGAAGCAATGAAAAATCATGAAATGAATTCTCTTACTATTCAGTATCTTACCGGGAAAAGAACCAGATATGTACGGGAAAAACGGACAAGTTCCTACTCTATAACGGTAGAAGGTGCGATGGAACACAATCTCAAAGATATCGATGTAAGAATTCCACTCGGCGTCCTGACAGTTGTGACAGGAGTTAGCGGAAGCGGAAAGTCTTCTTTGGTAGGAGATATTCTGTATCCGGCTCTTTTCCGGTATTTGAATCATACAGGAGTAGCTCCGGGAACGTTCAGGGGGCTTTCCGGTAATTTGGACAGGATAACCAGAGTGGAGTATGTCGATCAGAATCCTATAGGGAAAAGTTCCAGATCCAACGCGGTGACATATCTTAAAGTTTATGACGATATAAGGAAGCTTTTCTCGGAGCAGCAATATGCGAAAATGAATGGATTCACCCCTTCGTTTTTTTCTTTCAATATGGATGGAGGGCGTTGTCCGGAATGCCAGGGAGAAGGATTTGTCAAGATCGGGATGCAGTTTATGGCCGATGTAAAAATGGTCTGTGAAGCCTGCGGAGGAAAGCGCTTCAAGCCAGAAGTTCTGGAAGTCAAGTATAAGGATAGGAACATTGATGATATCCTCAATATGAGCGTAGAAGAGGCTATTTCTTTCTTTTCAGCGCAGAAAGAGAGCAGTGCAAAGAAAATAGCAGAACGCCTCCAGCCACTTATGGATGTAGGTTTGTCATATATCAAGTTGGGACAGAGCAGCAGTACGCTTTCCGGAGGAGAGAGCCAGAGAGTAAAACTTGCATATTTCCTTTCTATGAATGAAGAACAGTCTTCTTCCGGAAGAATATTGTTTATATTTGACGAGCCTACGACCGGACTTCATTTTTATGATGTTGAGAAACTGCTTAAGTCGTTTGATGCCTTGTTGGCAAAAGGGCATTCGATAGTAGTTGTGGAACATAATCCTGATGTAATACGCGCTGCGGACTGGGTTGTGGATTTAGGGCCAGAGGCTGGAGACAGGGGAGGAGAGGTCGTTTTTGCAGGGACTCCTGAAATGCTTGTCTCAGAGGGAAATACATGGACGGCAAAATTTATGAAAAATTTAGCGTGACACCTGAATTGTATATGGTGTCTGCTATGATATATGAAAACCGAATTAATAGCAACTACAAAATCTTATTCAGTTATGTATAGCTTGATTATAAATATTGTATCTCTGTTCCTGAACCTGGTGGCTTTGTGGAACAATAAAATCAGACTTTTTGTCGATGGCAGAAAAGATATATTGGCAAGACTGGAGAAAGCCGTTTCCGGTTATGATGACATAATATGGTTTCATGCAGCATCAATGGGTGAGTTTGAAGAAGCCAGACCTATAATAGAGGCAACAAGAAAACGCTTTCCAGACAGGAAGATTCTGCTTACATTTTTTTCTCCATCCGGATATGAACCTCGTAAAAGATGGCCTGTAGCGGACTGGGTTTTCTATCTGCCTTTAGATACGGCTTATAATGCAAGGAAGTTCGTTGAAATAGTCCGACCTTCAAAGGCAGTTTTTACAATCGGGGAATTCTGGTTCAATTACCTTTCGCAGCTTAGAAAGCACAGTGTCGATACTTATATAATGTCAGTGCGTATAACTATGAAGGAGCCGTATCTCAAATGGTATGGAGGGGCATACAGACGGTTGCTGAGGGACTCGTACAAGTGTATAATGGTTAAAGATGCTGATACGGAAGGCCTTCTTGCAGAAATCGGTTGCAAGAATGTAAAAATTGTTGGAGATGCCAGATTTGACAGAGTCATTTCCGTTGCTTCTGAAAAGTGGAGTGATCCTGTTGTTGATGCGTGGATAGGAGGAAAAAAAGCATTTGTTGCCGGAAGTACATGTTATAAAGATGATGACCTTGTAATATCTCTGGCAAATAAATATCCTGATGTAAAATTCTTATTTGTTCCGCATGAGATTGATAATGAGCCTATTGAACATATTGTATCATCGGTAAAGTATGGTTCTGTAGTCTATAGCGATGTGGAAAATGCATTTAGCAGGAATTGCTCTGATTCTCAGGCCAGAGAGCATGCTTCGTTATATTTGCGCTCCGCACAGGTCTTGATTGTAAACAAGATAGGGATGTTGTCAAAACTTTACAGGTATGGATATTGTGCCCTTGTAGGAGGCGGATTCATTAATATGCCTCATAGTGTAATAGAAGCCTCTGTTTATGGAATGCCAGTCGTAATGGGGCCGCAATATCATAAAAGCTTGCCATTTATGGAACTTATGGAACTGGGAGCAGCTACGCCAGTGTCTGATAGCGGAGATATAGTCGCCTGGTTTGACAAACTTTACAATGATAAGGAGTATCTTGACAGAATCAGCAGGACGGCCTATGATTACTGTGTGCGTAATTCAGGTACTACAGATATGATAATGAGAGAGATATACGGTTAGTCTGATTTCCGGATACCAGGTCAATCGACACTGATTATGACCATTTCTTCCTGATTTATAGGGTATCCTGCCTTGAAATATAAGATACCGCTGCCTCGTCCTTTCAGTGTCAGGGTAACCCCTTGTCCGTCATCATCCAAACGGTAATCATAGATACCGCGTTCCTTGTCATACTCCAGTTCTCTGATACCTATGTCGAACTTTGCGGTATGAGGGTAATATTCGCATCTTATATGATGTTTTTCTCCGATTTTTCCCCGGATGTAATTGCCGGGATATATCTTCATGTAGGGACTTGTGACTGATCCTATCCCACTTTGATCCACTCTCCAACTGCTTTCTCCGAGACCGTCTTTTTCAGGGATGAGTAAGAAATGGTAATGAGTATTCCTGCGGACATCAAAATTTTCCGGAGATTCTCCCAAATAAAACCTGTATATAAGATTTTTACCGGGAAGGCTGGCATGAGTGGATGAAGTATATTCTATTTCGAGTTCTATATAGGAGCAAATTCTGGACTTAGGGTCGGATTCATCAAGGATTTTATCGCTCTCATCAGTTATGCCATTGAGTAAATCACCCTGCAGATTTTCAAGCATATATACAGAAATTTCCTGGCAGTCGCTTTCGTTGAGCGGCTTCAGTTCTTCGCCTGATTTGCAGAAGCCGGAAGTGAAAATGTCATCAGGATTATTTATAGTATTATTGCTGAAAGGGTAGGCAGTTTTGGGACATCCTCCGATTTTCAATTTTTTTGCAAGCATAGTAACTCCGGAATCAAGTCTGCTTCTGTCTATTGAAACAGATATTTTGGCCATTATTCTTTCAAGAGTAATTTTGTGGATGGTACCTTTTTTTAGTTTTATGTCCAATGCTGAGCCGCACATGGGAATGCCTTTATTGTATTCGTCTGGGTATGCCATATATACAGATATATCCTCTATGTCTTTTTTTTCATTGACCTCGGCTGTTCGTGAGTATCCGGTGTTTGCCAATATATATATTGAATATATGGCATTGTGAAGTAGTTTAGGGCTGATAATGTATTCTCCATGTATTTCTGCCATATTATCTGTATGAAAATAGCCGCTGTATTCCAGGCAGTCCCTGTCGTTGAAAATAAATATGTTGATATCGGATATCAGGTTTTCATCCGGATCTGCTGATTTTGTCTGGATTTTGGCCGCAGATATGGCCAAAGTGCATTCTTGTGACCAGATAGCCAGGTCTTGGCTGATACAGGACGAAAGTAACAGGCTTATTGTATAAAGACCGGCAATGTATTTTATAAGTGTTTTTGTCATATCAGAATTTTATTTCAGTTTTGTCCTTTTCATTCCATGATGATGCTTGACACCTGATTTCCATAGTACCTGGGCTTACCTCTGTATCAGGATCTGAACTTCCTGTGCTTTTGATAGTTATGTCGTATATAAACCTGCAGTTCCTTCCTATTCCAGGCTTGTTATCAAAATGTCCGGATTCCGGCCTGTTTATACTTATGGGATAATAGCATTTTTTCCCCTCAAGCGAGCCTTCAACTACAAGTCTCGTAAATGGTGATCCGGGGCTTTCCTCTTCGGATTCATTAGGATAGCAGAGCAGCTTTATTTCAGGGTATAGTATCGTTTCTCCTACAGGGGTCGGTATCGTCTGATATATCAGGTCAGGATTCCTGAACTCCATGATGTCTGCATCAATGCATCCTGCAATGTTGTAAAGTCTTTCCGGCTTGAAATTTTCTGTTTGCAGTAATGAGGAAGCTGCATTGACATTGGTCAGGTAAACCCGTACATTTTCCAGTTTTGCATTTTTATATGGTTTTGAAGAAAAATCGCATTTTATTGAATTCAGGACGATTTCTGAAGCAAGTGGAGTCACATCTATTTTGCATATCTTATCTTTTCCTGCATAGGTATGTCCTGTCCCGCACATGAGCTTTCTGTTTTTCTCTTCTTTTTCCAATGCTCCTTTCGCAGCAAGCATAGCATGATACGAATTGATTGCGTTCCATTCATATTTTTCTGTTTGAGGATTGATTATGGCCACAATTTTTTTCGGACCCCTTCTCGATGCAGAATACGGCAAATGTCTCTCGTCAGGATTGTATGTTATTCTTTGGTATGAATCCAGGCGCATCAGCCCGTCATCATTGAACACGAATAGGTCTATGTGTGAATCATTAGTAAGGATTTCATTACCGGAAGATTTCAGAACAAGACCGAAATCCGCTGTTCCATGTCCGCAGTCTTCTATTGTAGAACAGGATAAAATAAAGGCCGGCACCATTAGTGAAAATGTTAATGTAAGCAAGGTGTTTGCAGAAGCGCAAAAAAGAGAGCAGAGGAAATGCCGGCCTCGTTTTCTGATATATTTTTGAATTTGTTTTTCCATCTTTTTTTCTGCAAATCTATAGATATGTCGCAATCGTTGTAGCACAGATGTGGCGAAACGGAAGAGGTTTTTCTTTTTTTTATGCTTATTTTTCTTTTTTAAAGCATGTTTCTGAATTTGATGACGGTTTTTTATATATATTTGAACTTATAACCACCTATGGCTATGAATTTTATAAAGAAAATAAGAAGACTTTTCGTGTCTAAGGCACACCTTCTGCCGATGTATAGCCAGCAGACTGCATACCTCAAGCAGGCATCTACTGCACTCGTATCCATGATGAGTACAATGGATATTGATGAGTGGAGGAGGCTTGAAAAAGAGATTAAACTTTGTGAGGTTCAGGGAGATGCCATGCTTACAGAGCTATATGAGGAGTTATATGAAAACTTGCTTGCCCCATTGTTCCGAATTGACCTTCAGACAGTGGCGGTTTTCATAGACGAGTTTTTGGATGATATAAACGACGCTGCCAAGTCTGTGCTTATTTATATGCCGCAGAGAGTTGATTCCCAACTTCTGGAACTTGCCCAGTACATAGACTCTGCGGCAGATGCTTTAAGGGAAATCGTGGCTTGTCTGTCTGATGTAAAAGGAAATTTTTCCACCCTTACTATGCAGTGTGACAGAATTATGGAATTGGAGCATGCTGCGGACGAGGCATATGAAGAATATATAGGATACGTGTTCAATAATGAAAAGAATCCTATTGAATTGATGAAGTATAAGAATATAGCAGAGATGCTTGAAAGCACTACTGATGCTGCCAAGAAGGCCTCTGACTACGTCAGGAAAATGCTGTTGAGGTACTCTGATTGACTTCCTGTCATTTGCTTTTTCTGCTATTCTTGTGTCCCAGTGGAGTCCTTTCCGGCTTTGTCAAAGGCTGTCTTGCGTCTGAATGTGTCTGTTACAGTTGCGCGGCTGACATTGACAGAGTCTTTCTCCATATAGTCAAGTTCATTTGCCGAGAGGCTGTCGAGTTTCTGGTTGACTGCCTGATTGTATGCAATCTGCTTCTTGAATGTGGTTATAGCTCCCATTCTTGCGTTTTCCTTTAAGGCCTTGTCCACTCCTATATAGAATATCTTGTTGATTGATTCTTTCAGATTTAGTCTGGTTTCATCAACAACGGAAGAAAATACAGGAACATTGCTGTTTTTGTATTTGGCTTTTCCTATCTTGAATTTGAAGTCATCGAAGTTATTTCCATACAAGTCAATGCCAAGCCTGAAAGGAATAGGCGAATCAAGTACTGAAATATGATATCTGAAAGACATGTCCAGGTTTTGCATACCGCTCATAGCCAGTTTGTATCTGTCAATTTTAAGTACGAAAGGAAAGATTTCAATTGTGTTGTCTTTAAGAACTCCTTCTACTGACATCTTTTCGATATGTCCAGAAGTTTTGTCCTTAAACATCAATTTCTTTGCAATACTTCTGAACCCTTCGCTTTCTTCCATCTGCAGGTCGTTTCCGGAAATGCGAATCACCCCCTTTATAGTAGGCATCATTATGTTCATGTTTGTATCAATGCTCGCTGTTGCAGCAAGATCACAGTTAAGATTGCCTTTGAAGGATTTGAGCATAGGTATGACTGAATCGACAGCAGGCATAAGTTCTATGACTTTTTCTGCTGTGATATCGCTCATATGAAGGTCGAAACCTGTTTTCAAATCCTTTTTTGTGCGAGTAGCGTAGAATCCTTCAAAATCTATGTTTCCGATTTCAGACCTTGCCAAAGTGTTTGTAAATTGTATGCACCTTTCTTTAGCTACCAGATTGCTCTTCAGTTCTGATATGTTCAGGTTTGAGTACTTTACGTCTGATGCGCTCAGACTGACTTTCATATTAATGTTTGCAGGAACTACTATGAGCGATGATTCTACATTTGTAGCGTTTGCAAGTGTATCCGTCACTATCATTTCCTGATAATCGCTGTCATCTACCTCTGTCATATCCATCCTTGTAGCAGCAAGTATGGCAGGATTGAATTTTGAGCCGGTAGCATAGGCGCCCAGCAACTCGTTGATATTCAGTGAATCAGATATGACTTTCAAATCCAAGTCAAGGATACCGCCTCCTGCTACCATTCCTCGGAGTCCTTCCATTGTCCCGGAAGTAGTAAGATTTGATGTGCCGCTGACTAAGGTAAGGTTTTCAAGCGATATCTTATTGTTATTGAAACTTCCGCTGAAATTATGTATTGTATTTTTCAGAGGGAAGAACGGTGTGATTACAATAGCCTCCTTAAAATTAATTTCCCCGTCAGCATCCCATTCCATGAATACTTTCTTGAATGAAGAGTCTATATCTACGTGCAGGTCGTTTTTCCTGAAGTCTGATTCCTTTAGCCATACAGGGACTTCATTTGATAATCTCTTTCTTGAAATATGTGCAAACAGAGAATCGGCAGGTACATCAGGGTATTTCCTTGCCAGCGAGTCGATAAACATTTTTACCTTATGTTTTCGCTCTATCGAGTTCATGGCAGCTATCGTATTCAACTTCAGGTTGCTTATTCCAATTCTGTTTACAGGCCCCCTGAGGAATATTCCCTTGCTTTTGCTCTTCAGGTCCAGGACAGGAATATCCGGATTATCTTTCTTCGGAGAAATTGAGAAAGAGTTATCTGAATCTGCTATGAATACGGCAGTAGTGTCCGATCCAGTCAGAGACAGGAATCCAATTGACATTTTCCCCTCAAAAGGATAAAATGCAGATGAATCTGCCTGGTCAAGGACAGATGCAGAGTTTGTTGCAGTAGCGGACAGTTTGCTTCCGCGTGCGAAAATCTCGTTTTTATATCGGAAACTTATGCTGTCTGCAGAAGATACCAGCGCAAGAACATGTTCGCCGCTTGTAATGCTTGAGTCTCTGTCATCGTCAATGGCTCCAAGCCAAAGACTGAGACTGTCGGCATACAGGTCGAGTGAATCTTTTTGTGAATTCAGGACCAGCCTGTCACTTTTTATGTATCCTCCGATTTGAGCTTCTGAAAATTTATAGGGGTCAATCTGAGATAAATATACTTTACCTTTAAGTTTTGCCCTTAGTCCTCCTTCTGTTGAGACTCCGCTATTTTGTTTTATAATAAGATCCAGAGTATCAAGACTGACTGATGCTGTGGCGTCAATGTTTATCAGAGGATCCTTCCCTGTCAAGTCTTCTGCTGAACCGCTGAGTCCGATAGACATAGCTTTTCCGCTTACTCCGAAGTCGTTAAGGTTGAAATCCAGTTTTCCATTTTCGCTCCCTTTTAGCCCGGCTTTTAGTATCACGTTGTTTCTGGTGCCGTATTTTTTGTGTGATATATACGCTTCTGGAATATTGATGCCGGCAGTCAGTTTCGGAAATTTTCCTTCAGACGGTGCATACAGACCTTCGCATTCTGCTTTTATATTTATCGCAGCATTAGTCTGTATGTAGGTGAGTTCTTTCCATATATCTCCTTCCAGATTTTTCAGGACATCATTTACCTTGCACTGGTGTATTTCTGCAATGCCTTTTATATATATGCCTTTTTTACCTTCAAACTTCACTTCGGCATCTGCCGTAAGCGGGATATCGGCGATTTCGGCTTTAAGTTTTTCAAGGCGTACTGCAGGTATGGTATCATCAGGAAATGAAAGTCCGCTTTTGAAAGAAATCGGGACTTTTATTCTGCCATATGATTTTGTTGCAATATATGTTGTGGCCTTAGCTTCGGCCTTGATATTTCTGTGGGTGGCTCCTATGCGGAACATATCAAGGTTCAGTGCAAAGGTGTCGGAAGGAAAACGTCCGGCAAGGAACATGCTGTCTAGCCTGAATTCGACCCTTTTAGTATCTATTTTTTTTAGATTGAGTCTCCCGTTAAACTGCATATCATTCATTTTCAATACCATACTGGTAGTATCGCATAAACTGTTGAATATAATGAGAGGCTTTTCAGTGAACTGTATCTTTCCTAATATTATGTTTGGAATTCCGGCTGATGTACTGTCGCTTTCTTCGGAAGAGGATGCTTTGAAAATGTTCCAGTTTGCGTTTTCGGAATTATAGTTTCTGGCGAATATCCTAGGTTTGGCAAGTACAAGTGATGGTATCCGTATTTGTCCTGCCGCAAGAGACAAAATGTTCAGAGAAGCCGAGAATTTGTTGAAAGACATAAGAGTGTCGCAGTTTTCACTTCTTCCCGGTATGAAAAGTTCCTTGTTTTCAAATTCTGCAAATCTGTCAGACGGATAAGTTACGGATACAGAGTCGAAACTTATGTTCAGATTTGGAAAATTACGCAGTACTGACGCTGATACTTTGCCGAATGATACTTCACCGTTAATATACTCTTCGGTAAAATTACGGGCAATCTTTTCAAGTACTGCAGAAGATAGGGCAATCTGTAATACAGCCAGCAGAACTCCCCATATTCCCAGTATCCAGAATACGGCTTTTTTTATTTTTGAAATGTAGCGTTTCTCAGAGTTTGAATCGATGCTTTTTTTTTCAGAATTTGTAATTTCCATAACAACTAAATAAGTTTTGCAAAGATACAAAAAAAGAAAGGATGATATCTGAAATTCTTTGAAAATCCCATGTGTTTCGAAGTGAAAGTCTAAAAATTGCGATAAGAAATAAAAAATGCATAATAAATTACAATTTATTTAGTTTTAATATAAAATGTAGTATATTTGCTTTCAAAATGAAGATGACTTGACAAAAACTTAACAAAATTTTCGTCACTGTTTAAGGATTTAGTAATGTTTTATTTATTACAATAAAGTAAATTTGCGCGTTTTACAATGCTGTGCGGATTTGGAATTTAACTTAAGAGTTTAAAATATGGGGTTCTGTAAAAACATTTCAAGATGTTTGTTCTTTGCAGCGGCATTAGTAGCTGCTCTTTCTATTATCTCCTGTTCGGGGGGAGAAAAAAGTGATAATTTTGATATCCAGTTTGAGATCCCCGAATCTCTGACACTGCCTTCGGATGCTTCGGAAATCCAGTTCCGTATCCAGTTCGGAAAGTCTCCCGAATCATCAGACTTGATAGCGTTCGAAGATGAAGGCGGTGTGTTCAATACCAGTGCCATAACTCGTATCTCTGCACGGTATTTTTCGTGCGAGGTATATGACGGCATGACTTCCGGCATATATAATGTATATGTCCAGAGAGGTGCTGTCAGAAAGAAAATGGGAAGGATGTCTGTAGTCTTTGCAGACGATGTGGAACTGGATGGTGATAATAATGTATATGGTGTTGTCACTTGCGGTGACAAGAAGTTGAAGGGCGTGGTCGTTTCAGACGGTGTCGAGACTGCAGTTACTGACGAAAACGGCATTTATCAGTTTAAGTCTGAAAAGAGGCTTGGCTATGTGTTTCTTTCCGTTCCAAGCGGTTATGAGGTGTCTTCCGATGGAGTGCTTCCAAAATTCCATGCTCAGCTGACTCTCTCGCCGTCAATGCCTGAAAGAGCGGATTTTGTCTTGAAGGAGGCGCCTGACCAGACTGATCATACTATGCTTGTATTCGGAGATATTCATCTTGCTGCGAGAAATAATGACAGAAACCAGTTCCGTGAATTTACGGATGATGTAAATGACTGGCTTTCTGCAAACAAAGGTAAGAGTATCTATGGTATGACCTTGGGTGACATGACCTGGGATCTGTATTGGGTGACCAACAAATATGCTTTCGAGGAGTATCTGGCTGACGCCAATGCAATACAGGGACTTCAGATTTTCCATACGATTGGAAACCATGATCATGAGATGTCAATGGCAGGGGATTTTGATACCGTTACCAAATACAGGAAAGAAATAGCCCCTACATATTATTCATTCAATATAGGCGAGATTCATTATGTAGTGCTTGACGATATCGAGTGTACAAACAGCGGGGCAGGTGACAGGACATACAACAACAAAGTAGTCAATGAGCAGCTTGACTGGCTCGAGAAGGATCTTTCTTATGTTTCGAAGGATACGCCAGTTGTTGTTGCGATGCACGCTCCTTTGTATTCAGATCTCGGATTTCTGTCAGTGGGTAATTCAAGCAGGCTGAAAGAGCTTCTTGAACCTTTCCCGGAAGTGCATTTTATGACTGGCCATACACATAAAATGTATAATACGGACAAATTGTCCGAAGAAAAAATATATGAGCATAATTCAGCTGCCGTGTGTGCAACCTGGTGGTGGACAGGAAAATATAATAACGGTATGAATATCTGCCAGGACGGAACGCCAGGGGGCTACAGGATATTCGATGTTGACGGAAAATCTTTCTCATGGGTATATAAGCCGACTGGAGCTTCTGAGAAAATCCAGTTCAGGACTTATGATGCCAACTCTATCACAATGTCTGCCAATGCATGGGTCCCGGATGCAAATGATGAAGGAAAGAAAATCTTTGAGAAATATGCCAAGGATTGGAAAAACGGTAGCAATGAAAATTATGTATATATAAATGTATGGGATTATGATCCGTCCTGGACAGTTACAGTTACGGAGAATGGAAGTAATCTGGAAGTTGAGAAAGTAAGTGTGGCAGATCCTTTGCACCTTATAGCCTATACTTCCATTTCAATCAATGGAAATTCAAAAGAACCTACGTTCCCGACATCTCAGACGCGCCACATGTTCAGATGTCAGGCTTCCTCTCCTAACTCAACATTGTCTGTAAAGGTTACCGACCGATTCGGAAATGTCTATGAAGAGGTTTT
>URDD01000067.1 GCA_900546395.1 uncultured Bacteroidales bacterium
TTTACTTCATTAGGCTTACATTCTTCAAACTCATATAGCATTTTCCCAGCTCGAATAAGACGATAGCCCTTCTCCGACATTTTATTAAGCCAATTTGCCTGTGCATCTAATAGACCACCAAAAAAATGATAACATTTTTTGCTCATACTGTACCTCCAATAATTCCACTTGCAACCCCTACAAGTTCTTCAAGTCTTACAAGTTCCTTTTCTGCAACTTTTCCTGTAAGGTCCGGGAATTTTGTTCTGAGATCAATCAAGAGAAGATGATTGTCAGTACCACCGGAAACCAATTTGTATCCTCTCTCTGAGAAAGCTTCCGCCATTGCCGCTGCATTCGCTACTACCTGCTTCTGATATTCTTTGAATTCAGGCTGAAGCGCTTCATAGAATGAAACAGCTTTTGCAGCAATGCAGTGCTCAAGAGGCCCTCCCTGAACTCCAGGGAAAACACTTGAATTGATAATCTGAGACATCTTCTTTACTACGCCCTTAGGGGTCTTCAGTCCCCATGGATTATCAAAGTCCTTGCCGATAAGGATAACACCGCCGCGAGGACCGCGGAGAGTCTTATGGGTTGTAGAAGTAACGATATGGGCATATTTTACAGGATTACTGAGAAGACCTGCAGCAATAAGTCCGGCAGTATGTGCCATATCTACCATTAAGATTGCACCTACCTTATCAGCAATTTCTCTCATTCTTGCCCAATTCCACTCTCTGGAAAAAGCAGACGCTCCTCCGATGATAAGCTTAGGCTTATGTTCAATAGCTGTCTTTTCCATCTGATCATAGTCAATAAGGCCTGTCTTTTCATCAAGTCCGTATGCTACTGCATTGTAAAGGATTCCAGACATGTTTACCGGAGAACCATGTGTAAGATGCCCTCCATGAGCAAGATCCAATCCCATAAAAGTATCACCCGGCTTCAGGCATGCCATCATTACTGCCATATTGGCCTGGGCACCTGAATGCGGCTGTACATTTGCATATTCCGCTTCGAACAATTCGCATAGTCTTTCGATTGCAAGCTGTTCGATTTGATCTACAACTTCGCAACCTCCGTAATAGCGGGCACCAGGATAGCCTTCAGCATATTTGTTGGTGCAAATAGATCCTAGAGCAGCAAGCACCTGGTTGCTGACATAGTTTTCAGAGGCAATCAGTTCAATTCCTGTAGTCTGCCTTTCTTCTTCCTGTTTGATTAGATTGAAAATCCGAAGATCCTGTTTCATATGGTGTTTTTTAATTATAGCCTTCAAATATGCTGCGTCCTTTAAGGACTACAAAGACAAAATTAGTCAATTTTTTATTTTTACTACCTTTGTGTTGAAAACTTTTTCGACAAACTTGATTCAGTTTATGGGAAACAGGAAACTTTTGAATATAGAACTGGGTAGATTAACCCCCCAACAGTATAAGGAATTGCCGGATTCCGGCATTGTTCTGGTGCTTGACAATATAAGGAGCGCTCATAATATTGGCTCTGCATTCCGTTCTGCCGATTCTTTCGGTGTGAGCAAGATTTTTCTTTGCGGAATATGCGCTTGTCCCCCTTCTGCTGAAATCCACAAATCAGCTCTCGGCGCAGAATTCAGCGTTGAATGGGAATATTCAAAAGAAACAATGGAAGCCATAAGACGCCTGACATCACAAGGATATATAGTCGTGAGCGTTGAGCAAACAGTAGATTCTGTATCACTGGAGGGATTCGTTCCGGAAAACGGGAAAAAATATGCTTTCGTATTCGGAAACGAGGTGGCAGGAGTGGATCAGGAAGTAGTGGATGCTTCTGATTTTTCACTTGAAATACCCCAATACGGAACCAAGCACTCTCTCAATGTGTCTGTATCAATAGGAATAGTGCTGTGGGCTGTCCACAGAAAGTAAATCAGAAAGGGAGAATCACAAGTCCTACATATTCCGGACTCAGTACTCTCCCTTTCCACCTTTTCTAGTGGAGCTGGGCGGACTCGAACCGCCGTCCAAACACCGCACCAGGCAGTTTTCTACACGCTTATCCTCTCTTTGATTGTCGGCAAAGGTCTGCCGGGAGGCAGGCCAACCTAAGCTTATCCTTTGAATCTTGGCAGAGTTTAAAGGAGTCCCTCTGTGCATCCGGTTTGGATGATACCTCGTATTCCAGACAGAACCGGCCTAAAGCCTGGAGAGATACTCGTCGTGACCGCAGCCTTGGCGGCCAACCGATTAAGGTAAACTACTTGGTAGATTACGCAGCGAGTGCATAATTGTTGTTGCCAACTAATGGTTTGGAAGCTGAGATTAACGGGCAAACCTCCGACGCCCGACGTGCTTACTGTCCAATGTCAGATGCTGTCAAAACCAAAACAGCCCCATAAGCATTGTATTATATTATACGCCAGTTTACAGGAATTGTTTCATAAAAACTGAGAATCTGTTTAAAATTTTTTAACAGCATCTAATAACCCCGAACCTGTAATAAAGATTTACAGAAGTCATGTTATGACAATAATACAAACAAATTTCAAAAAAAATTTGCACAGTTGAAAATTTGTTGTACCTTTGCAATCCCAATCGAAAGAAAGGGTACAAGTTCTTACTCGGGAGCATAGCTCAGTTGGTTTAGAGCATCTGCCTTACAAGCAGAGGGTCGGGGGTTCGACTCCCTCTGCTCCCACCAAAAGCGATTCAGTTTCTACTGGATCGCTTTTTCTTTTATAATGTCACCCTGGCTCCAAAACAGAGCAGACCGAAAGGGTACCCGTTTTACAGAAAGAAGCGACCGCAGAGGCAGGAAAACGGAACAGCTCGTCGCAATCTGTAATCATCCGCTTTTTCTATGACACAAAATACAATTCGGTACGGGAAAGGGGTCTCTGCGGTACCAATCGGCATTCAAAGACCATTCGGTACGGAAAAGCCACCTCTGCGGTACGGAATGCTTTAAGTGACTTCGATATCACTCCGTGATAACAATTTCGTCCGGGAAAACCACCATTTTTCCAGACAATCGGAGGCATCCAGAATCAGGACAAGAAAATCAATATTTTTCAAAAAAAACATGTAAGACCTCCTATTATTTGCGTTTAATAAATATACACTTGATGAACTATGAAAAAAATTGACAGCGGAATCATATATAAAGCACTAAGAGGCCGGGCTACTGAAGAAGAGGAAGCTCTTGTCTCCAAGTGGTATGACGAAAACCCCGAAGAATGTGGCAGAATAGTAAAAGATGTCCACTCTCTGATTGATTTGGCTGAACTGTCTGACATAAAAACTACAAATAATACTACAGACATCCGTCAGCATAAGAAGACAACTTTAAAAAGGATTATTTCTGCTACTGCTAAAATTGCAGCGGCTATTGCTCTGATAGCTGCAGTATCATATACAACATACAGGGTGACAGAAAACACATACTCAAACCAAATGATGACAATGTCTGTTCCAAAAGGAGATAAGATGACCCTCATACTCCCGGACAGCACATCAGTAATCCTCAACTCCGGAGCAGAAATAAAATATCCTGTAGTATTCAAGAGAAATATGAGGTCAGTTTCCCTGTCAGGAGAAGCGATGTTCAAAGTACGGCATGACGACAAGTGTCCTTTCGTAGTAAACACTTTTGCCTCCAGAATAAAAGTCCTCGGAACAGAATTCAATATTCTCTCAGATGAAAAAAACGGAATATCTGAAACTGTACTTCTGAAAGGAAGCGTCCTTGTCCAAAACCTGATAGATCCGACGCAGCCTGACATACTGATGAAACCGGACGACAAAATCGCACTGCAAAACGGGCGCTTTTCACTGGGTAAAATTGAAAATCAGGATGCACTCTGCTGGATTGACGGACTTATCTATATAGGTAACCTTCCATTCGACAGACTTATGGAAAAATTTGAAAATGCTTTTGACGTAAAAATAAGACTGGAATGCAAGACTATGCCTGATATCAGTACAGTCAGCGGAAAGATAAGGACTAGCGACGGAATATATAATGCGCTGAGAATACTGCAGCATGCGGCCGATTTCAAGTTCAGAAAAGGAGCTGAATCAGACGAGATTATAATATATTAGAAAGAAGGCCGGAAAATACATACGACAATAATACTACTTTAATAATAACCAGTACAATATGTTTAAGAAATCAATCGGCAGACTCCTGGCCGCAGCCGGGCTTCTGCTGGTCCTGTCAGGAAGCATCCTGTATGCCCAGCCGGACAAGACCACTATCACATTGGACATTGAAGATGTCCCAGTAGGACAGGTAATGAAGGAGATTGAATCGCAATCCCGATACCTGTTTATCAACAAAGGTATAGATACCGGATTCCCGGTAACTGTAAAAGTTAAGGAAAAGCCTGTTTCAGCAGCTCTTGAACAGATGTTCGCAGGGACACGTATAGGCTATAGTTTTGACGGAACATATATTATAGTATCCGAAAAAGCTGCAGACACTCCCCTTACCGTAACCGGAGTTATAAAGGACCAGTCCGGACAGCCTGTACCAGGAGCTGCCATAATGGTTCTCGGCACATCCACGGGAGAAGTTTCTGACCTTGACGGAAAATACTCTATCACCATCAAGGAACCGTCTTCAGACACCGTTCTGGAAATCACACTGCTTGGATATGACACTGAAAGAGTCATGCTCAACGGGCGCAGCAAAATAGATGTTACATTGCGCGAATCCAACACACTGCTGGATGGTGTAGTAGTTACAGCTCTCGGTATAAAACGTGAAGAAAAAGCATTGAGCTACAACGTACAGGAGGTTTCAAGCGACATAGTGAATGCTGTCAAGGATGCAAACTTCGTAAACGCTCTTTCCGGAAAAGTAGCCGGTCTTCAGATCAACCAGAGCGCATCAGGTGCCGGAGGATCTACAAGGGTGATAATGCGAGGTGTGAAGTCCATCAGCGGAAACAACAATGCCCTTTATGTAGTAGATGGTATCCCTATGCCATCCTTGCGTTCTTCCCAAACAGAAGGAATTACAGAAAACCCTGACGGAGGAGACTTCGAAGGCATTTCAAACCTCAACCCTGAGGATTTCGAAAGCATGACAGTCCTTACCGGTGCTACCGCAGCAGCGCTTTACGGCTCACAGGGTGCCAACGGTGTCATCCTCATAACTACAAAGAAAGGAAAGAACGAAAAACTGAATGTCAATTTCTCAAACAATACGACATTCTCGTCTCCATTCGTCACTCCAAGATTCCAGAATATCTACGGCACAGAAGCTACGGCTCCGTCAATGAGCTGGGGAAGCAAACTTGACACACCTTCAGATTATAATCCTCTGGACTTCTTTCAGACAGGATTCAACACGACTAACGCCCTTTCAGTTTCAACAGGAACAGAGAGAAGCCAGACATATGTATCAGCCGCTGCTACAAATGCAAGGGGAATCATTCCGAACAATGTCTATAACCGCTACAACTTCTCAATGAGAAATACCACAGAGCTGGTGAAGGACAAACTTACACTCGATGTAAGTGCAAGCTACATGAGGCAGTACAAGCGCAACCCTACTATCCAGGGCCAGTTCCACAACCCGCTTATCGCCACTTATCTTTTCCCTCGCGGTGAAGATATCAGAAAATATCAGATATATGAAAGATATGATCCCGCAGCACAATACAACAAGCAATTCTGGGATCTTACATTCATGGATGGTGTGGAAAACCCTTACTGGGAAGTAAACCGCGAACTTTTTGAAAATACTGCGCACCGATACACACTGAACGGTACTCTGAGGTGGGAAATCACTGACTGGATGAGTGTTACCGGAAGGGCAAGACTTGACAACATGTCAATGAATTATACAAGGAAAATCTACGCCTCTTCAAACACTCTTTTTGCATCAGAATACGGTAACTATCTGGACAACACCGTGAACCACAACAACTTCTACGGCGATGTCCTGCTCACTATTGACAAGAAGTTCTTCAATGACGATTTCTCGCTTCTTTTCAACCTCGGTGCAAGTATCATCGATGACAAGAACAAGGGAACCGGTTTCGAAGGAAACCTTGCCAATATCGTCAACAAGTTCTCTGTCAATAACATTGACATGAGACATGCTGAGACAAGGCCTTATACAGACCGTTACCATGACCAGACCCAGGCCCTTTATGCAACACTGCAGCTTGGTTATAAAGGAATGCTTTATCTCGATGTGACAGCCAGAAACGAGTGGGCCTCTCAGCTTGCATTCACTCCGAAGAACAGTCTTTTCTACCCTTCAGTCGGACTTTCCGCAGTAATTTCATCTATGGCAGACCTTTCCGGTGCAGGCATTTCTTTCTTCAAGATACGCGGTTCGTACGCAGAGGTAGGTAATGCACCTAAGCGCTTTATCACAGGTGTGAATACGACTATCAACACCGGAGGAATCATTTCTTCAGACACTTATGCACCTGCAACAAACCTTACTCCTGAAAGGACAAAGTCATTTGAGGCCGGTCTTAACCTGAAATTCCTTGAAGATATGGTCTGGCTGGATGCCACATATTACAATACAAATACTTACAACCAGCTGTTTGAATATACCGCGGCGCCGAGTACAGGTTACAAGCGCGCATTCATCAATGCAGGAAAGGTAAACAACTGGGGTATCGAGGCGTCACTGGGATTCAAGAACACCTGGAAAGACTTCTTCTGGTCAACTTCCTTCACTTTCTCAATGAACAGGAATGAAATCAAGGAACTCGTTCCGGAAGGCGCAAGAGACGTATCAGGCAATCTTGTTACAGTCGATGAAGTCAATATGGACTACGGCGGATACAGGATGAAGGTAAAGAAAGGAGGCTCTATCGGAGACTTCTACGTAAACGGTCTCAAGACAGACGATTATGGCCGCATATATGTCGATCCTAACTCAAATACTGTAACAACAGACCCTAATACTTGGATTTACGGAGGTAACACCGAAGCAAAGGCCAGAATAGGCTGGAACAACCAGTTCTCATGGAAAGGAATCTCATTGGGAATATTGTTCGATGCACGTATAGGAGGGCACGGAGCATCTGCCACCCAGGCACTTCTGGACAGATGGGGTGCATCTGAAGCATCTGCAGAGGCCAGAGATGCCGGCGGAGTATGGATTTCAGAAGACCAGTTCCTTCCGGATGTAAAGACATTCTACTCAAACAGCGGAAACGGTATGTCAATGCTGTCACATTATATCTACAGCATGACCAATGTACGTCTCAGAGAGTTGAGTCTTGGATATGACCTTCCTCGTTCCTGGTTCAAGGACAAAGTAGGCATAACAGTTTCATTCGTAGGAAGAAACCTTTGGATGATATATTGCAAGGCTCCGTTTGACCCGGAACTCACAGCTTCAACAGGAACATATTATCAGGGTCTTGACTATTTCATGCAGCCGAGCACAAGAAATCTCGGATTCAGTGTAAGACTCCAATTCTAAAAAGGAAAAATGATGAAAAGAAATATAATGATCAATACAGGACTCGCCCTGGCGATGTCTGTGATGGCTTCTGTTTCGTGTACCAAAGATTTTGAATATTTCAACACCAATCCGGACTCTGTACAGGAAGTTGACCAGAAGTCATATATAACAACAATGCAGATGGATGCAGTAATTCCATGCAAGGATGTAGGTGCCAACGAATTCCAGAGAGCCTGCAACCTTATGGGAGATGCATTTGCTGGATACCTGTCCCCTTCCCAGCAGTTCAATGCAGGAAGTTTCACCTGCACGTACGACCTTAACGGAACAGACTACAATGACTATCCTTACTCTGTGGCATTTACCAATGTGATGCCAGCATGGCTGAATCTGAAATATGCATACCAGAACAAGCAGATAACTGAAGACATATTTGCAGTTGCCGAGGTAATAAAGGTACTCTGTCTCCAGAGAACGACTGATATTTATGGTCCGATTCCTGTATCTCACTTCGGAGAAGACTCAAACCCTTACGAATCACAGGAAACCGTATATATGAATCTGTTCGAGGACCTGAATGCTGCAATCGAAGTACTTAAGAACTATGCAGAAATTGAATCTGGATCCGACACCCCTATTTCAAAGGTGGACGCCGTCTATGCCGGTGACTATTCGAAATGGTACAAGCTTGCCAACTCACAGAAGCTCCGCATGGCTATGCGCATACGATATGTCCTTCCGGACAAGGCTCAGAAGTGGGCTGAAGAAGCCGTCGCTGCCGGTGTAATGGAGACAGCCGAAGATGGTGCAACACTTAAGACTACGGGGTCCATTGCCGTTCTTAATCCACTCAACGTTGTATGGAACATGTACGGAGATACACGCATGGGAGCAACAATAGACTGCTATATGAACGGATACAATGACCCAAGACTGCCTAAATACTTCAAGACTGCAGGAATCGAAGAGGGCGGATATCACGGCATAAGATGCGGAATCGCCAATATGATGCCTAACGATGACCCTCGCTACACAATAATGTCTGCACCTAACGTAGAGGCTTCAGACCCTGTAGTATGGTTCCGTGCATCAGAAGTGGCATTCCTCAAAGCCGAAGGAGCCCTCCTGAACTGGAACATGGGTGGAATCAAGGCAGAAGATGCCTACAAACAGGGTATCACTCTGTCATTCATAGAGAACGGACTGTCTGCTTCTCAGGCCGAAGCTTTCGCTGCTTCTTCAAACAAGCCGGCAGCATTTTCCGACAAGTCAGGAAACTCCACAAAATACAATTATGCGGCTCCTTCCACTGTTACACCTGCCTGGGATGAAGCAGCAGGAGATGAAGTCAAACTCGAGAGAATAATAACCCAGAAATGGATTGCAATGTTCCCTAACGGACAGGAAGCATGGTCTGAATTCCGCCGTACAGGATATCCGAGAGTCATTCCAATCGTTGACAACAAGAGCAACGGCCTGATCAGTACAGACGAGCAGGTACGCAGGATGACATTCCCGAGAAAGGAATACGCCAACAACAACGCTGAAGTCCAGGCTGCAGTAGCATTGATAGGAGGAATGGACAGCGGAGCGGTGAAACTCTGGTGGGACAAGAAAAACTAATGTTAAAAAGAAAACAGTATGAACAAGATATTGAAATATACACTTTTTTCCGTCGTAGCCGGTGCTATGATGGCAGGGTGCTCGGACTGGGTCAAACCCGAACGCGTAATCACACAGCATCCTGACGAGCAATCCCCTATACTTAGGGATGATGCCTACTATCAGTCTTTGCGCGAGTACAAAAAGACAAAGCATAAACTGGCATTCGGATGGTACGGTTCATGGACTGCAAACGGCGCCTCATACCAGACCAGACTTGTAAGCGCACCGGATTCCATGGACATTATTTCCATATGGAGCCAGTGGCATTCACTTACTCCTGAACAGATTGCGGACAAAAAATTCGTACAGGAAGTAAAGGGAACCAAGGTAACATTCACTACATTCATTGACAATCTTCCTGAAGAATTCAGAGCAGAAGAAGTGCCTACCGAAGAAGAAATAGCCAACTTCGCCAGAGCCTGGGGCCGCGACTCCATAAACAAATACAACTATGACGGAATGGATATCGACTACGAACCAGGATACGGAGCTTCCGGACCTCTGGTAGGACATGACAACCAGCTCTTCACGACTCTGATCAAGGAACTCGGAAAGTACCTCGGCCCCAAGTCAGGTACAGGAAAGCTCCTTATTATCGACGGAGTACCTTACGCTGTTGACCCTTCTGTAGCAGAGTATTTTGACTACGGTATCGTACAGGCCTATGCTTCAGGCGGATATACTGATCTTCAGAACAGGTTCAACAATGCCTTTAACAAAGGATGGAAACCGGAACAGTATATTTTTGCCGAAAACTTCGAGTCATACTGGAAGACAGGAGGAGTAAACCATACCTGCCGTGACGGACAAAAGGTCAACTCTCTTCTGGGAATGGCCAGATTCAACCCTGAGCAAGGCTTCTGCGCCGGCTTCGGAGCATACCACATGGAATATGAATACGCACAGTCATCTATGCCTTACATGTATATGCGCAAAGCCATTCAGGATGTCAATCCGGCAGGCTCGGCTCTGATGGTGTCCCTTGAGAACTCAGGAGTTTCAAAATACTCGCTGCTTCTTGAAGATGACGGAAGTATAAGCGGTTCAGTGGATTTTACCTTGAAGGTAAACTTTGCACGCCCTGTTCCATCAGACGTTGAGTTCACAGTTTCCCAGGACAACTCGCTAATCGAGAAGTTCAATTCTGAAAACGGTACTGAATACAAACCTCTTGAAGAGTCAAGAATATCATTAAAAGCTGTAAGCGCTGCAAAAGATGAGTTTACATCAAAAGGAGGTGAACTGACTTTTGATACTAAAGGAATTACAGAAGGAAGTTATCTGCTTCCTCTGACTGTAATTCTGCCAGAGGGAAGCATATATACGTCCAAAGAACCACTCATAAAATACATAGTTATAAACGTAGGTTCCGTAAATATCAGGCCAGACGCCACAGAAGTGGCTGGTACAAAGATCAATCCAGTGTCATCCTGGACTATAAACTGCTATCAGGGTGATGCCATTTCAGGCGCTACCGGAGTATGGAACTGCGATTCTGACAGCCAGAAAGCTGCAATGTTTGACGGAAATCTTGACGAAAAATGCTGGTATGCAAACTCTGCCTCATTCAGCTGGGGCAACGGAGGAAATTTCGTAGTCAGCCTTGACAAGCCTTATGAAATCAACGGCTTCCGCTGGCATATATACTATCAGGACTGCAATCCGCAGATACTGGATATCCAATACGGAAAAGACGGAAAGAACTGGACAAGCCTTCTGAACGGCACCACATTCGTTCCTAAAATGACAGACAACTGGAAAATATTCCAACTCGCCAAGCCTGTCACAGCAACATACATAAGGGTAATAGTCGGACCACTGTCACAAGGAGGCTTTACCAGCATGAATGAAATCGAATTATATGCACCTGCCAAATAAGGCAGATAAAATTTATTGAAATGAAAAACATCAATAGAATATTGACATCAGGTCTTGTGTCGCTCACAGTACTGGCGGCATGTACAAATCCTGTAGAGCCTTATGATGCCGTTTATATCACAGAGGCCCAGAAAAACGTTGACAAAACACTTACAGTTGACACTCCTCCCGCATCAGCTACATTTACAGTTTCATCTTCAGTAAAAGCAAAAGAAGATGTCAATATAGAACTTGAAGTACGCCCTGACATGCTGGATGCATACAACAGAAAATATGCAAAGAATTACAAGATGGCTCCTGAAGGGTCTTTTGAACTTTCATCTCTGTCTGCCGTAATAAAGTCAGGATTTGCAATGTCAGAAGACATTGAAGTGAAAGTTACTTCAATCGACGGATTCGAAGAAGGAGCTACATACTGTATTCCGGTAAGTATCAAATCAGTATCTTCAATGAAGGTACTTGAACCATCCGCCACTCTTTATGTTGTACTGAAAACCCCGGTAATAAGCAAGGCCATATACCTGGGCTCCAACAAGTACCTGATTCCGGGATTCCAGGAGGACGCAAACCTTTCCGCTGTACCTCAGGTAACCCTCGAAGCAAGGGTATATGTCAAGAATTTCTGCAACCGCGACCCTTACATCAGTTCGATAATGGGTATAGAAGGAACGTGCGGAGTACGTTTCGGAGATGTGAAAGTACCGATGAACTGTCTGCAGATATGCCACGACAGCTACCAGCCTGCAGCAACCCAGAATCTGTTCGATACAGACAAATGGTATCACGTAGCTGCAGTATGGACAGGTTCAACCTGGGATATATACATTGACGGACTGTATATCACTGGAGCTGCTACTGCCGGTGAAACCATCAACCTGTCAAGCGACAATTCAGGCGGTTTCTGGCTTGGTGCCTCATACGGAGGAGGAAGACCTCTTGACGGCTATATCGCTGAAGTCAGAGTATGGACAAGAGCTTTGAGCCAGTCAGAGATTGCCAACAATATGAATTATATCAAACCTGACTCTGAAGGCCTTCTTGCATACTGGAGAATGAACGCTTTCCAGGCAAGCGACAGAGAAGGCTACGGAAACATGGTCATCGATGAGACCGGCCACGGCTACAATGCATACGGCGTAGTGTCTGAGCCTCAGATGATGGATACCAAGTGGAACTGACATAGCAATTGTCAGAACTGAGAAGCTGTTTAAATTTTTGTCATCATAAATTTTATGAGATATTTTCAAAAAGTCACAGAAAACAGACCGAAAAGAGCCATAAAAGATTTTTTGAAAAATTTTTAAACAACTTATGATATGAAGAGGACGGCAATCAGTCGTCCTCTTTTGTCTTGTCAAACCTTTATCAGATGAGCGCCTGTTTTCAGATTAGACACATCAAGCAATAATAAAAATCGAGTAAAAGCATTATATTTGTATAATAGATGGCTAAACCATACACAATGGACCAAATCCGCGTTAAGAACTTTGCAGATACATTTTCTCGCCTGTTCCTTGAATCACGGAAATCATTTGAAAATATCGCTTTTTCCTATGTTCACGAAAGGAACGCTGCGGAAGATATTGTTACAGATTGTTTCCTGTATTTATGGGAACACCGTAATGAGGTTGATTGGGAAAGCAACCTCAAAGGCTATCTGTATCTTGCCGTAAGATCAAGATGTGTATCTTACCTGAGAAAACAACAGAACTTGACTGACACGGAATCCGGAAGCAGTTCAGCTATTTCGTGGAAAATCGAAACATCACTGTCGTCCCTTGAAGATGACAGTACTCTATCCCGTATGCTCGGAGATGAGGCCAGAAACATTTATGCTGAAGAATTGTCAAGAATGCCGGAACTCACACGGGCCGTTTTTCTTGCAAGCCGCGATGAAGGACTTACCTATCAGGAAATTGCCCTTCGCTATGGAATATCTGTAAGAAAAGTCACATCCGAAATTCAGAAAGCCCTTTGCAAACTTCGCATATCACTCAAAGATTATCTATGTCTGATTGTCTTCCTCAGTTGAGATATTAAACGGATTCACCGTTTCCCAACATTACAGATAAATGTACTCAAAGAAGTCTGTATTTTCTGATTTCCTTTTCAAGTATATGATGCACAGGGTGAACTGCCTTACTGGCTTCAGCAGACTTGAGCAGTTCTCTGAGATACTTTACATCAGAGGAGTCTCCCGTAACGGTTCCAGTCAAAGAAACAAGACGGGCCATATTGTCCGCACACAGCTTTTCAAGAAGGGCATGAAAACCAGGACCATGATCCGGATGCTTCAGGTGACACAGTTCATGCAGGATGACATAGTCGCATAATGGCTCAGGAAGCCTGAGCAGATTCAGATTCAGATTGATATTGTGCTTTGAAGAGCAGCTGCCCCAGTTGGAAAGATTGTGCTTTACAGTCAGTTTATTGTACATGAATCCATACCTGTCTGCAAAAAAAGCAAGTTTCTTCGGCAGCAGGGCGCGCGCTTCGTCCCGCAAAATACGGACAAGAGCCTGCGAGAGCATTGCAGACAGTTCTGCCGACCCTTCTGCCGGCATGGCAGAAGAATAACTCACTGTCTTTCGCGAAACAGGTCTGTCAAGACATAGGAAAAGACGTCCGGTAGTAGCCGGTTCTTCCTCTGGAACGACAGAGACCTTAGCCCTTTGAAGATTGCAGGGTGACTTTTCACGTAGAAAACAGATCTCCGAAAGCAGCGTCCTTACTACAGTCCCGTCACCTATCGCAGATACAGCTGTACCATCCTTTTCCGCAGCAGCAGTCTTTTTTCTCTGCTTTTCAACCACTTTCAACACCCATTCCTTCTTCGACATATAAAACTTCAGACCATCCTCATATCTCATAAGAATCGGTATTGTAACAGTAACTCCTTTGACAGGATGGATTCTTATACTGATTCGTCCGGCACGACTGCTCTTTACAAGCATCACATTCCCCAGATCCTTATCTTTATAAATTTTCCGCTCCATATTTTTCTTAATCGACAGGCAAATATACTTCTTTAAAATATTTTGTATATTTAAGAAGCTGTTTAAATTTTTGTCATTATAAATTTTATGAGGTATTTTTGAGGATGTTTTCTGTGACTTTTTGA
>URDD01000068.1 GCA_900546395.1 uncultured Bacteroidales bacterium
GGAGCGGAAAACGAGACTCGAACTCGCGACCCCAACCTTGGCAAGGTTGTGCTCTACCAACTGAGCTATTTCCGCAATTTCTAAAAGAACTTCCGTTGTTTTCGTAACGGGATTGCAAAGATAGGTATTATTTCTTTACCTGCAAATTTTTTTTAATTTTTCTGCATTTTTTCTTCACTTTTCCCACAAAAAACTCAAACTATGGAATACCGACAGTATCCATAAACGAACGGAACAGAGACTTCCAGCGTCCCGAAACTATTACTTGATGATTGCCTACGGGAGAAGTAAGAAGAGAAGACAGATCATCTTCCATTTTCAAATGCAGCTGAGTCCTGCACAAATTGGATGAAGCCGTGCATTCTTCAAGAGTCCCTTCTGCTATGAAACTTCTGGACAAGTCGCCTGACAACTTGAAGACCGTCACAGGTCCGGGAGCAACATCTCCATGAATTGCAACTCCTGTTCCTGACTCAAAGTGCGAATCATAATCATACTTATACACCATATTCAGCGGTATAGTACAATGCGCAAAAAGAGCCTCTCCCCGCTTCACATCTATTCTTGACGGATTAGACTGGAATCCAGAACTTCCGGTGAGGGCACGCACTACAGCCATTGTAACCATAGCCGGAATATCACCCTCGCAACCTGAAACCAAACCTTCTTGATTAAGCATGGCAAGAGCCAGACAGCCTGTGTTTCCTACCGATTCCAACAAATCAAAACACCTGACAGTCAAACCGGACAAACCGTACGTTCCAGCAACCCTCTTCATCGCCCCGTAAATACATAATGCCCCGTCAATGGCATTTGAATCCACTCGGCCGGAAGGACAATTCCCTTCCAAAGGCAAAATTCTGCACGCCGCATCCGCAGGATACTCTTTCTTCGAAATTTCCTCCACTAAAAAACCCATCGGTACATCCACAATCTCAATTCCAAGTTTTCCTTTGATAAGTTCCCTGTCTGCTTCACTTGAGATAAGCCAGTCAGAAGGCTTGCCCAAAACACCATAGCGACTGCCTGCAAGTTCTGACACAGCCCCTGCTACCCTTGACAAAATATTTATTCTGTCTGCAATAACATCAATACTTCCGTGAATAATTTCCCCAGAGCGGCCATGACTGCACAAATATGAAAGAATCTCCATAGATGCGGCCAAAGAGTTACTGCTTCCTGATGTCAAAAGATATACAGGACCACCAATACGCGGAAGAAGTTCTTTGAACAGTCCTTCTGTTCCTCCGGTACGGACATAAATCAAAGGAAACGGTACAGAAGAATATCCTGAAAAATCAGCACCCCTGAAATCAAATCCTACTCCAAGTCTGTTTTCAATCTCTGAAAGGAAAGATGAAGACATCTCACTTACAGCGGATTCGTCATGAAGTCGGGACGTCAAAGTAAAAATGGAAGGTTGTATCATGTTATCAAAAATCTCTTTTAGGAACTTTTAAGCGGGTATGACATGCAATTGTTACATTACCGCACACCCGCTCATAAAAAAAATTACAGGACGCTGCTGTTACTTACGTACAATTCTTGCCGCAAAACCGCCGCCTGGAGCCATATGTATTTTCACCTTTCCTGATGCAGGAACTGGTATGGACTCCTTAACATAATCTTTTGCCGCCCTGTGGGCATTGGCACCATCCCTATAAACCTCCATCACGAAATCACCTTCGCCAAGGAATGAAAGATCAAGTTCCATATCCCTTGCAGTCCAGTCTGTCATTGCACCTACGTACCATACGTCTCCACTACGACGGGCTATTGCAACATAATCTGCAATCTTTCCGTCCAATGCTCTGGTTTCATCCCATACTGTAGGAACGGATGCTATGAATTCAGTACACTCCTTCTCCTCCATATAATTTGAAGGAGAATCACAAAGCATATTAAGAGGAGATTCAAACACCACGTATTCAGCCAGCTGGCGACATCTTGTCCCCTGGCTCATTCCTTCAGAGTTCACAGCCTTGTAATTTTTCTTAGTTGCATTGCGCATAGCTCCCTGAGTATAATCAAAAGGACCTGCAACCATCCTTATAAAAGGAATAGTAACATCGTATGTCACCTGATCGACACTACCGTTCCACTTCATCTGCTCCAGACCGAAAACTCCTTCATAGTTAATTACATTAGGATATGTCCTGTTCAGACCGGCAGGTTTGTATGTTCCATGGAAATCAAGCATAAGATGATACTTTGCAGCCACTTCTGCCGCCCTGTGATGAAAATCTACCATAATCTGGTCATCCCTGTCCATGAAATCCACCTTGAAACCTTTGATTCCCATATTGGAGTAATGACGGCAGACATTTTCCATATCCCTGTCAAATGCCCAATATCCTGCCCAGAGTATAAGACCTACATTTTTCTCTGAAGCATAGGCCACGAGCTCCTCCAAATCTATTTCAGGAACTACTTGCATAAGGTCAGCCTTTTTGTTTACAGCCCATCCTTCATCCAATATAACATACTCGATTCCATGTGAAGCAGCAAAATCAATATAGTATTTATATGTCTCATTGTTTATACCTGCTTCAAAATCGACACCATAAATATTCCAGGCATTCCACCATTCCCAGGCAACCTTTCCAGGCTTCACCCAACTGTAGTCCACTCCCTCAGCAGCAGGTCTGGCAAGTCTATAGACCATATCATTATCTGTAAGCTGTGCGTCATTTTCCGATACAATCACAATACGCCATGGGAATGACTCTCCCTTTTCAAATTCCGCTATATAGTCCTTTCTGGACTCCACTACCATCTGAAGCATATTGTGACCTCCCTGCCTGACTTGTTCCGGATATTTTGCATATACACCCGAAAGAGTATTGCCTGCATTTCCATTATATAAATACATTCCGGGATAATCCAAAAGGTCAGACTCTGTAATGCATACCTTTTTACCATCTGCAGCCTCAACTACAAGAGGAAGAAAAGCAAGCCTGTCCTTATTCCATTCAGACAAAGAAATATATTCATACGTATTCTCGAAAGAATTAAAAAACTGTGCGTCAAATGACTTGGACTTTCTCACATAAGGAACATACGCCTTCTGGTCTGCCGGAAAAGCAAACTCTGCTTTTTCAGACATAACCTTAAACGGCTTTTCCGAAAGAGAAACGAAGCGGTAAGCCATTCCGTCATTATAAGCCCTGAATATGATATTAAAACCTTTAAACCTGAGAGTCAGTTCATTGAAATTATCCCTGACAATATCTTTTTTATAAAAAGATGCCTTGATATTTTCATTGACACTTCTTTCCTTCTTTCCGATAAATCTTGAGTTTTCGCCATATATGATACCATCTGACAATGTCATGGAAATTTCAGACGGTGACAATACGGCCATACCGCCGTGAGATAATGAGTACACTACATTTTGACCCACCTCAACGGATACATTGAGTTTTCCGTCCGGAGAACTCAACGAAAAAGACTTAGGAGCTGCCTGAACAGCGAACACTGCCATAAGAAACAAGGCAGCAGTAAAAATTTTTCTGATCATTAGTTTTTCTTGATTTTTAAATTATTTGTTAAAGTATGTTCCTCAATATCTAAATTCCCATTTTTTCTTTCATGTTCCTCAGCAGGTCAAATGCCTGCAGAGGAGTCATATTGTTAAGGTCAGCAGCATTGAGATCGTCCCTCAACGACATAAGAAGAGGATCTTCAAGCTGGAAGAAAGACAGCTGCAGAGAGCCGTCACTCTCTACCCTTCCCTCTTTTATATTGTGCGCCTTCACCGGTTTCTGTTTTACTGATGACTTTGCAAGTTCACCACTTTCAAGAGACTCAAGCGTCTTTTCCGCTGATTCTATGACCTGACGCGGCATTCCCGCCATTCTGGCCACATGAATACCGAAACTGTGCGCCACACCACCTTCCTTAAGTTTGCGCAGAAATATCACATTCTTCCCGACTTCTTTTACTGCAATATGATAGTTTTTCACCCTCGGATATATATTTTCCAGATCATTGAGCTCATGATAATGAGTTGCAAACAGTGTTTTCGCTCCATGTCCGTACTCGTGTATATACTCTACTATCGCCCGCGCTATAGACATTCCGTCATAAGTGGAAGTACCGCGTCCTATTTCATCCAGAAGAACCAGAGAACGTGATGACAGGTTGTGCAGAATCATTGATGTCTCAAGCATTTCCACCATAAACGTTGACTCTCCCCGTGAAATATTGTCTGAAGCCCCGACTCTTGTGAAAAGCTTGTCACAATAACCTATTACAGCCGAATCTGCCGGCACGAACGAGCCTACCTGTGCCATAAGTACTATCAGGGCCGTCTGACGCAAAAGGGCAGATTTACCTGCCATATTCGGACCGGTAAGAATAATAACCTGCTGTTCTTTATTGTCCAGAAATACATCATTGGCTACGAACTCATCACCGTGAGGCATAAGAGTCTCTATCACCGGATGACGCCCGGCCTTTATATCTATACCGGTCCCGTCATTTACCTGCGGACGGCAATATTTGTTGGAAAGTGCCAGATCTGCAAAGCCGGAAAGCACATCAAGCCTTGCTATGACTCTGCAATTGGACTGTATCACTGAGATATTCTGCTGCACAGCCGCCACCAGATCAGCATAAAGACGGCTTTCCAGTATATATATCTTCTCTTCCGCTCCCAGTATTTTCTCCTCATACTCCTTGAGTTCAGCAGTTATATACCGCTCCGCATTGACAAGTGTCTGCTTTCTGATCCAGTCTTCAGGAACTTTGTCCTTATGGGCATTCCTCACCTCAAGATAATAGCCGAAGACAGAATTATAACTTATCTTCAATGATGTTATGCCTGTCCTGTCCATCTCCCGCTGCTGTATATTTAGAAGGACTTCCTTGCTGTTGCGGGCCAGACTCCTCAATTCATCAAGTTCAGAGTTGAAACCTGATGCAATAACATCACCTTTACCGACTGCAGCAGCAGGATCGGAAGCCATTGTCTTTTCCAGACGGTCCAAAAGTTCCGAACATCCGTCAATGGAAGACATCATGCCATCAAGAGGTGGACATCCTCTTGCGCTACAGAGTTCTTTTATCGGAGCGAGTTGTGCAAGCCCCCGTTTCAGCTGCATGATTTCCCTCGGAAGTATTTTCCCGGCTGCTGCCCTCGAGATTATCCTTTCCAAATCTCCTATATTCCCTATATTCTCCTGCAAAGTTTCAAGGTCATCAGAATGCTCCATAAAGTACTGCACTACCTCATACCTTGACTCAAGTTCCCCTATGTCCATAGACGGCATCATAAGCCAACTTCTAAGCAAGCGTGCCCCCATTGGAGAAGAACATTTGTCCATGACAGAAACCAGAGCGACACCATCTCCGCTCGCCGGAGCAAACACCTCCAGATTCCTGAATGTAAACCTGTCCATCCACACAAATGAAGACTGGTCTATTCTGGAAACCGAGCAGATATTTTTCAGCCCGGAATGCTGTGTCTGCTCCAAATATATGAGAAGTGCTCCGGCTGATGTGATTCCAAGAGGATAACACTCAATGGCAAATCCTTTAAGAGAATCAACTCCAAGCTGCTTTTTTAGTCTCTCAGCGGAAGAATCATATACAAATGCCCATTCCTCAAGTGTAGAAATATAATAGCTTTCTCCGTATCTTTCCCTGACTTCTTTTGCACCCCCTCTTGGTACAAGGAGTTCTTTAGGTGCAAATGATGACAGCAATGTATCAATATAATCCATAGTGCCTTCAGCCACCTGAAATGTTCCCGTAGAAACATCAAGGAATGCGACTCCGCACTTGTCTTTGTCAAATGTCAGACCTGCCAGGTAATTATGTTCCTTCTGCTCAAGAAGCTGGTCGCTGAAAGCAATGCCCGGAGTCACCAGTTCAGTAACTCCTCTTTTCACTATTTTCTTGGTCAGCTTAGGATCTTCCAACTGATCACAGACAGCAACCTTATATCCTGCCCGTACCAGACGAGGGAGATAAGTATCCAGAGAATGGTGCGGAAATCCTGCCAGAGGCACGGACATTGCCGAACCGTTAGCCCGCTTCGTGAGCACTATTCCCAGCACTTTGCTGGCAATCAGGGCATCATCCGCAAATGTCTCATAAAAGTCTCCAACCCGGAAAAGCAGGACTGCTTCAGGATGCTGAGACTTGACCTCGAAATATTGCTTCATCAGCGGGGTTTCCGCTATTTTATTGTCTTTCATCTGTCTGATTCGAATTAAACCGGCTACGGTAGCCCGGTCCGGCAAATATGCAAACTTACATAAAAAATCGCGATTTTTATGTAAGTTTGTATTTTGTGTCACTACGACATATAAGAAATAACGTATGAAACGGGTACTTGTAATATCATATTATTGGCCGCCATCAGGCGGTTCCGGAGTTCAGAGATGGGTAAAATTTTCCAAATATCTGCCGTCAGAGGGCTGGCAGCCGGTAATTTATACCCCTGAAAATCCAGAATTGACCACCACCGACTACTCTCTTGAAGAAGAAATACCACAGGAAGCAGAAATAATAAAAACCCATATTTTTGAACCTTATGGAATTTACCGGACAATTACCGGATCGAAAAAAAAGGAAAGTCAGTCAGAGGTAAACCCGATAAATGCCCAGAAAAAGACTCTCAAGCAGAAGATATCAATGCTTATCCGAGGAAACCTCTTCATACCTGACCCCCGTTGCATGTGGATTTCCCCGTCTGTAAAATTTCTGAAAAAGTATCTGAAAGAGCATCCTGCAGACATAATCATAAGTACCGGTCCCCCACACTCTATGCACCTCATAGCAAAAGGTGTGGCACAAGCCACAGGTATTCCATGGATAGCTGATTTCCGTGACCCCTGGACCAAAATGTTCTATTTCAAGCATCTGGGACTGAGCTCCTGGGCAGAAAAAAGGCACAAGGCACTTGAAAAGACTGTACTGGACAGTGCTGATGCCATAGTAGCCGTCTCCCCTCTCGTTCAGGAAGAGTTTCAGGAAATGACTTCCACTCCTGTCCACCTCATCACTAACGGATATGATGAAGAAGATTTCGATCAGGTCGTGGAACAGGACGGCTATTTCAACATTACCCACACAGGACTTTTTGCCTCAGACGGCGACCCGGAAGCCCTTTGGGCAGCTCTGGCGCAGAAATGCCGTGAGGATAAGGAATTTTCCGAAATGCTAAGGATAAGGCTGGCCGGAAAAAATGACAAGGCCATCATTTCCTCAATAATCAATGCCGGTCTCGCTGCAAATCTCAGAGATATAGGATACGTAAGCCACCAGGATGCCGTAAGAGAGCAGAAAAACGCATCTGTCCTTATACTTCCGCTACGCAAGGAACCGGAATACAAGGCTACTATTCCAGGTAAACTGTTCGAATATCTTGCTTCCCGAAAGCCTGTTCTCGGCATAGGACAGAAAGACGGTGCAATGGCAAGGATACTGGAAAGTTCCAAGGCAGGAGTAGTCTCAGACTGGAATGAATATGCAGATATATACAGGTATATCAGCAACTGCTGGGAACTGTTCAAAGCCGACAAGCTTGAAGCCGGAACAGAAAATATAGAAAAATACACCAGAAAAGCGCTGACCAGAGACATGGCTGCGCTTATGGATTCACTTATCAAAACCAAATGACAATGCAGAGCATCAAGAGTAAGATGTCAGGCAAGATTCTGACATCTGCAGTAGCAATCATTTTCTTCCTGATATTGGCTTACGCCTTTGTTCCTCAGGTCCTTGGAGGGAAAATAGTAAACCAGTCCGACTTCTCAGGATGGAGAGGCATGGCCCAAGAGACAATTAAGCATAATGAAGTACACCCGGAAGACCCCACATACTGGACAAATTCCATGTTCGGAGGAATGCCTAATGTAACCATGTATGATGATTTCAAGGGAGACTGGACCAAGCCAATATATGACATCCTGCTTTCTGGAGCCAGGCCAGCCAACTATCTCTTCATATCTCTGGTAGGGTCTTTTCTGCTTATGATAGCAATGGGAGTCAACTGGCTTTTAGCTATCGGCGGGGCTGTCGCTATAACTTTCTGCTCCTATAACCTGCAGATAATCCAGGTAGGGCACAATACCAAGATGCAGGCAATAGCCTTCATGCCATGGGTTCTGGCAGCTTTGATTTTCACTTATCAAAGTGTCCTCCGGGCAGACAATAAGAAAAAAATGTTTATAAATGCCAGTCTGGGAGCATCTATGTTTGCATTGGCCCTGAGCTTCCAGATAAAGGCCAACCACCCCCAGATAACATATTATCTGGCACTCATAATTTTCATTTACGCCATTGTGGTTTTCGCGCATCTTATTCTGAAAGAAAAACATAAGCTTGGACGGTTCTTCACTGCATCGGCAATGCTACTTGTCATAGGCTGCTTCGGGATTGCTACAAATCTTAACAAACTTATACCGACATACGAGTATACGAAATATACTATGCGAGGCGGCTCGGAACTGGCACCGGAAAAAGAAAGTGACAACTCAAAAGGCCTGGATCTGGACTACGCCACTGCCTGGTCCTACGGCATAGAAGAAACGCCTAACCTGCTGATTCCGTTCTTTAACGGAGGATCTTCATCCGGAGAAATCACTCTCAAAGACTCCAAAACACGCGAACTTCTCGAACAGGCAGGGCAGCCGAACCTTGACCAGATCATGAAAAACATGCCTCTTTACTGGGGGCCCCAGCCATTTACTGCGGGTCCTATGTATATAGGAGCAATCTCAATATTCCTTTTCGTTCTCGGGCTTTTCCTGTATGACAGGAAAGAAAAATGGTGGCTTCTTACAGCTACCGTCCTGGCAATACTTTTAGCCTGGGGAAGCCATTTCATGTGGTTTACCGAACTGTGGTTTGAATATGCGCCTATGTACAACAAGTTCAGGACAGTATCCATGGCTCTGGTCATCCTCCAGATCACTGTCCCGATACTCGGCTTCCTGACCCTGGACCGCATACTTAAGGGGAAATACAGTTATAAAAAAGTATGTAACGGACTTCTTGCCGCATTTCTTGTTACCGGAGGATTCTGCATGCTGTTCTGGTTCTTCCCCGGTCTGGCAGGTACTTTTTCCGGTGCATCAGATGCAGGAATGAACGGAATGCTTGCAGACGCACTGGCAGAAGACAGGCGTGCATTGCTGTCCAAATCCGCGTCACAAAGCTATTGGTGGATACTTTTTGCTACAGCTATTATTTTCTGGGCTGCTTATACACATAACAAACATGCGTCCGATGAGAAAAAATGGGTCAAAATAGCCTTTATTTCAAGCGCAACTGTTACTCTGATGGTTATGATAGACATGATGGGTGAAGGCAAGAGATATCTGAACGACGATGACTTTGTCGGCAAGCACAATTTCGCAGAACAGTTCTCGCTAAGACCTGTAGATAAAGAGATTTTAAAAGACAAAAGTCCTGACTACAGGGTTCTGGATATAAGTGTCAACACTTTCAACGATGCCCATCCGAGCTTCCACCACAGGTGCATAGGAGGGTACAGCCCTGCCAAAATGCAGAGGTACCAGGACCTTATAGAAAAGTACATTTCTCCGGAAATAAACAGTATAATAAAAACAGTAAACGGATGTACCACAATAGATGAAGTAGGAGAACGCCTTCCTGCCACTCCGGTAATATCTGCGCTGAATGGAAAATATATTGTCATCGGGGAAGATTTTCCTCCTGTAGTAAACCACAATGCGCTGGGAAACTGCTGGTTTATAGGCTCTGCAGTGGCGGCACATACTCCTGACGAGGAAATAGCCGCGATGAAAAACACAGATTTGAGAAGTTCTGCCATAATTGGAGACGATTTCTCCCCTGCAAGGGAAAAGATAGACTCCCTGTCAAGACTTGCAAGAACAGACATAGCCCCGGCAGACTCAATATGGATGACTCATTACTCAGCCAATGAATTGAGATACAGATACCGCTCCCGTGGAGAGCAGGCCGCTGTATTCAGCGAGATTTATTATCCTGAAGGATGGAAAGCCTGGATAGAGCCGGCAGGAAAATACGGAGAAGTCGTTAACGGACACTACAGGCCTACTGCACAGGCACGTGAAATAGACCTGTTCCGTGCAGACTGGATTCTCCGCGGAGCTGTCCTGCCTGAGGGAGAACACGAAATAGTGATGAGATATGAGCCTGAATCCTACACAATAGGCGCAAGACTGTCCAGAATATCGTCAATAACTCTGATTCTTATATTCCTGATTAGCCTTGGAAAGGCATTCTTCAGAAAAGAAGGTCGATAGGAAAACAGACTATTCCCATATTAATTCTTATAACTACGAAATTATTTCGTAGTTATATTTTTTTTATTACATTTGTACAGAACATATACACCACGGTGTTTAAATACCCTGCATCATGAAACCGAAGCTGACTGTAAAAGAAGAGGCAATAATGTGTATTTTCTGGGAAAAGGGAGAACTCTGTATCAGAGACCTTTTCGACAGTATGCCAGAGCCGAAGCCTGGATATACTACAGTTGCAAAACAAGTATGCTTTCTGGAAGAAAAGGGATTCCTTAAGCGTCGTCCCCTTGCAAATCTGTTCCTTTACAAGGCCGCTGTAACCGAGAAGGAATACAGGGGCTCTACTATCAGCGAAGTAGTAAGGAAATACTACAGCAGCTCATATTCCAGCCTTGTGCTGCAGTTCGTAGAAGAAAAGAAAATGGATCTCGAGGAACTTAAAGAAATCATCGACATCATCGAAAACAGAAAATAGCCATGTCTCCCTTTGTACTTTTCGAAGTGAAAGCGGCATTGATCATAGCAGCTTTCCATTTAGGCTACAGACTGCTTCTCAGCCGGGAAAAATTATTGGGTTTCAACAGGGCAGTCCTGCTGGCGACATTGTGCGCATCATTCCTCCTCCCTCTTTGCAGGATTACATTCCACAAGACCGTACCGCTTCCTGCAGAAGGACAGGCCGCCGGACTTACGGAAATGTATGCGGAGATTCTTGAAAGCGGCGGAGCAATTTCAACCGGCGCCCAGACTTCTGCCACTGTCTTTCCATGGGAAGACCTGCTGACTGCCATCTACTTTACAGGAACCGCTGCAATGCTGCTTAAAATCATACTCGATACTGCAGGCATAATCCGTACAATAAAATCAGGCAGGAGAATACCTCAAAATGACGGGACCGAAATAATAGTTCTGGACAATGGAATTTCACCGTTCAGCTGGATGAAATGGATTTTCATTTCAGAGGATGACTACTCTTCCGGCAATTCCCACATACTGATGCACGAAAGGGCCCACATAAGGCTCGGACACGCCAAAGATATGCTGCTTTACAACATTCTTTTAGCTTTCCAGTGGTTCAATCCGGCAATGTGGTTGCTCGGCAGGGATCTCAGGAGCCTGTGCGAATACGAGGCCGACAATGTGGTGCTGAAAAATGGGACAGACATAAAGGAATATCAATATTCACTGATAAGAAAAGCTGCCGGTGCGAGCGGCAACTCCATCACCAACAGCTTTAATCACAGTATCCTTAAAAACCGTATTACCATGATGTCAAAATCAAAATCACCGATGTACAGAGGGCTTAGAGTCCTTTACATCATTCCATTGACTGCAGCTGTCCTTACAGCCAATGCAGAAACGAAGATTGACTACAAAATTAGTGAAAATCCTGCAATGAGCGGCGCCATTACAGAAGAAAAGGATGAAAATGTATTGGTAGAAATAAAGAAAGAAAACGGCGCATTTGCCATCTTTGTCAACGGCAATGTCAGTACGGAAAACATCAGCACAGCCCTGACTAATGTAATAGACTCTGACGGAAGCATTAATGTCACTATCCAGGCAGAAGATGACACTCCTATGGGTATCATCGCTGACATAAAGTCTGTACTTAGACTTTTCCCTGTCAAAATCAGATATACAGGAGAGTCACAGGAATCTTACACTCCAGGACAAGTAAAACTGCCTGAAGCGCTTATCTCTGAAGTTAGCTTGAACCCGGATACCGGCATTAGTCCTGACAAAAGCATTTCAAAGCGGAATATCGTAGTGTTTTTTGCCAACAAAAACGGGAAATACTTCATTCACACAGAACCACGCGAACTGGATGCCGAGACCAGGAACTACCTTAAAAAGGTGATTTCAAACGAGGAAAACAGCACAGATAATCCGGAAACCGTAATGACCGAAATCAGAAGGCCTGACGGAAGTACATTCAGCTATCCTGTAAGCAAGGCAAGCATTGTCTTCAGATGCGACAGAAAGACCCCTTACAAATACTTCAGAGAGTCAAATGAATTTCTGAAATCAGTCTATGCGGAACTGCGCAATGAGTGCTCCGAAAAAGTTTTCGGAAAGTCACTATCAAATCTTTCTGAAGCTGAATACAGAACTATAGTAACGGCAATCCCAATGCTCATAATGGAAGCCGACATGATGGATAGATAACCGTCCTGACGGAATACTATCTACTTTATTTTCGATTTCAGCCGGGATACCCTGTTATAAATGACACTCTTGTCCTTTTGGAGAAGAACGGACATCATAGTAGGAGTAAATCCGGCCTGAATGTAACAGAATAACCTTATTTCGTTCTCATTCAACTCGGGGTGTGATTTTCGCAGATTTGCGACAACATTACCATGAGTCTTGTCTAGCCATTGCTCGAGCTGCTTCAGGGCTTTCGGATCTGTCCTTAGTTCGCCGATTATCTCTCCGACTTCCTGAATTATTTTCTTCTGGAATCTGTCCGTATCCTCATAGACATAATACTGCTCGCAAAGCCTTTTCAGAATCCGGAAGTCAGCGGTTTCTGCCTGTTCGTGCTTGTATTCCACCTCTTCCGGAAACTTGTCATTCCTGGCACAGAAGTCCCGGAAATCACTGATAAAATCAACAACTTCTTCTGCCGAAATTTCTCTGTAAAGTCCTTTACGGATATTCCCGAACAGTTTTACGTTAAACAGACGAAATCTGAAAACCCTGATGTCCTTAAATTCATTTTTAAGGCTTTCCGCTATAGTCCTGATGTCCATGATTATTGGTTTTTATTGGACAAAATTAATGCGACCGCAAACCTGCAAGCACCGCAGAGGTAAAATGGCAGAATAACGCTAAAAGACAAAACTGAGATTTAGGGCTGTGGCGGTTACTGTAGAACGTATTCCGTATTTTCCGTCAAAAGCGAAGTCAGCTTCTATAGCTATTCTGAACTTCCATATCTGTACACCGATACGCGGGCCTACCACTCCGAAATATGAAGTGCTTTTCCCGGAGAGTGACCTCTTCTCAAAAAGGCTTCCTGCTCCCAAACCCACTCCGATATAAGGGTTCGCAAGGCGTCCAGGGCATATATTATAGTCAGCAAGCGCCTTCAGCCCTATCTGATTGTATTTTATCGTCTGAATAGGAACCTCCGGACCTATATACCCAGTCTGACCGTTACTGAATCTATAACTGAACTGACCGCCGACATCGAAATGGTCTGCAAAAGCATATCTGTATTCAAAATAAGCATTTGGTCCGGAACTTCTCATCGGTCCTCCGACTGCTCCTAATACGCCGTAAGCACTGACGCCAACACCTATTTCATAGTTGTGCGACCCCTTTACCTGAGCCTTGGAAGAAAAGTCTGACAATAGGAATAACAAAATTGCAGGAAGAATCCATAGGTTTTTTAAAAGTGATTTCATGTTTCATAGTTTAAATATCCGTCCATTAGATGCAATTACAAGTAATAAGTTGCAATTAATTGCTTAAACTGCCTCGGGAAATGCAAATCGACCTACTTTTACAATTGGATTGGAATCCCCTCATAAGTTTTTAACAGGAATAAGGCCCTAATTGTAAACATTAGTTTGCAGATGATCAGCAGAGAAACAAAAAAAGGGGCAGACTATCGAAATTAGTCATACCCCTTAAAAATTGTGGAGATAGTCGGAGTCGAACCGACGACCCCCTGCTTGCAAAGCAGGTGCTCTAGCCAACTGAGCTATACCC
>URDD01000069.1 GCA_900546395.1 uncultured Bacteroidales bacterium
CCACAAGGGTGGGAGAGTAGGCAGCTGCCGCGCTTCTATAGGAGTCCTGGAGAAACATCTTCTCCGGGACTTTTTTTTATACAGAGATTTTCTTATCGGACAGTAATAATACTGTACTTAATGTGACTGCATGTCTGTATGTATAGAGTAAATGCTCTTTCTGACAGCAGTTTCCTACTGCTGATTTTCTGCAGATGCTTCAATTAAACGAAGATTTTATGTAATTTTGTAAAATGCGTTGTAAACTATTCATTAAGCAGCGCATGGATAATTCGTAATATAATTATTGTACCGGACGATGAAAGGAATTGTATTAGCGGGCGGGTCAGGAACCAGGCTCTATCCGATTACAAAAGGAGTAAGCAAGCAATTATTGCCTATTTATGATAAGCCTATGGTTTATTATCCTATTTCTGTCTTGATGCTGGCTGGAATACGTGAGATACTGGTAATATCCACGCCTCAGGATTTGCCTGGATTCCAGAGACTACTCGGAGACGGCTCTGACTATGGAGTTAAATTTTCATATGCTGAACAGCCAAGTCCTGACGGATTGGCACAGTCATTTATCATAGGCGAAGAATTTATCGGTGATGATGCTGTCTGTCTTGTGCTCGGTGACAATATTTTCCATGGTGCTGGCTTAAGCGGTATGCTTAAGGATGCAGTACGGGCTGCTGAAGAGGAACAGAAAGCCACTGTTTTCGGGTATTGGGTTGATGATCCGGAACGTTATGGAGTAGCAGAGTTCGACAGAGAAGGAAACTGTCTGTCCATAGAGGAGAAACCCGAGCATCCTAAATCAAACTATGCGGTCGTGGGACTTTATTTCTATCCAAATAAAGTAGTGGATATAGCCAAAAAAATAAAACCGTCAGCAAGAGGCGAACTTGAGATTACTACGGTGAACCAGGAATTTCTCAAGGCAGGTGAACTGAAAGTCCAGACTATGCAGCGCGGGTTTGCATGGCTGGATACCGGAACTCATGATTCTCTTTCCGAAGCATCTACATTTGTTGAAGTGATAGAAAAGCGTCAGGGACTGAAAATAGCATGTCTTGAAGGCATAGCCTATCGTAAAGGATGGATTACAGAAGAAAAAATGCGGCAGATTGCACAGCCTATGATAAAGAATCAGTATGGAAGATATCTTCTTAAAGTCGTAGATGAAATAGCACGTACAGGAGGACGGAATCTGGAGTAATGGAGGTGATAAGAACAGAAATAGATGGTCCGGTAATCATAGAACCGCGTATTTTCGGAGATGAAAGGGGATATTTCTATGAATCATACTCCCAGCGGGAGTTCGAAGAGAAAGTCTGCAAGACCATATTTGTCCAGGACAATCAGAGCAAGTCATGTTATGGTGTCCTCAGGGGACTTCACTTTCAGAAACCTCCGTATGCTCAGAGCAAACTCGTTAGAGTCGTAAAAGGAAAAGTTCTGGATGTGGCAGTGGATATAAGGAAGGGGTCTCCGACATTCGGAAAGTATGTAGCAGTGGAGCTTACAGAGGATAATCACCGCCAGCTCTTTGTCCCGAGAGGTTTTGCGCACGGTTTCGCAGTCCTGTCGGAAGAAGCGGTTTTCCAATACAAGTGTGACAACTTCTATGCTCCCCAGAGCGAAGGTGCCATAGCTTGGAACGATCCTGAACTTGGAATTGACTGGAAACTGGAACCGGAAGAAATAATACTATCCGCAAAAGACAAGACTCATCCGTGTCTTAAAGATGCAGACCTTCCGTTCATATATGAAGAAGGCCTCTATCGTGAGGATGAATAATATCAGAAGACTTTTAATATAGAAAGCAAATGACAATCCTAGTAACAGGAGCGAATGGCCAGTTAGGTACGGAAATGCGCATAATTTCTGAAGGAAGCAGTGACAGATATATTTTTTCGGATATCAGCGAGCTTCCTGGAGTCGAGACTCTCAGCCTTGACATAACAGACATCGAAGCCATAAGGGAGACCGTTAAGGCGGACAATGTGGATATTATAGTAAATTGTGCCGCCTATACAAATGTTGACAAGGCCGAAGATGATATGCAGCTCTGTTCGCTTCTCAACTCAAAGGCTCCGGAAAACCTCGCAACGGTGATGAGTGAAACCGGAGGCTTGCTGATACACATATCCACGGACTATGTATTCGGAGGCGACCCGTACAACACACCTTGCCGGGAAGAACAGAAAGGAACGCCCACAGGAGTATATGGCGAGACAAAACTATGTGGCGAGCAGGCTGTCTCTGAAGCCGGATGTGACTATGTTATCATCAGAACGGCTTGGCTTTACAGCGAATACGGAAAAAATTTCGTGAAGACAATGCTTGATCTTACATCTTCCAGACCGGAACTGAAAGTCGTATTTGACCAAACAGGAACACCGACATATGCTCTGGATCTTGCCAACGCGATATCCGCAGTCATTGATGACTACAGGTCTTTCCTTACAAAGAAGCGGCAGTCTGGTATTCCGGATGGCGGGCGATATGACAAAACAGGAATTTACCATTTTTCCGACGAAGGAGTATGCAGCTGGTTTGACTTTTCCAAGATGATAGCTGAATATGCTGGAAATACAGGGTGCAACATACTGCCATGCCATTCTGACGAGTTCCCAAGCAAAGTTACAAGACCGGCGTACTCAGTACTCGACAAGACCAAAATCAAGGAAACGTTCGGAATCTCAGTTCCATATTGGACTGACTCCCTGAAACAGTGCATTGCAAATCTCAGGAATCGGTCTTCCGTAATATAAAAAAACGACTTATTATACCAAACTTGTAATATGGATTTCAAAAGACATATACTTATAACAGGAGGAGCCGGTTTTATCGGCAGCCACGTAGTCAGACTCTTCGTAAACAGATATCCTGACTATAAAATAGTCAATCTGGACAAACTCACATACGCAGGCAATCTCGCAAACCTGAAAGACATAGAGGACAGACCGAACTACAAGTTTGTCAGAATGGATATTTGTGACTTTGACAGTATCCTTAAACTGATGCAGGAAGAGCATATAGACGGAGTCATACACCTTGCAGCAGAAAGCCATGTGGACAGATCGATTAGAGATCCGTTCACATTTGCCAGAACCAATGTTTTGGGTACACTCAGCCTTCTGCAGGCAGCCAGGCTGTACTGGGAGAGCCAGGAGACTCCATACCATATCAGACATGACATTCGTAATGGGTGTACCATAGACGGAGCATTGCCTGGCGGAGAGTATGAGGCAGTACGCTGTCGCTTTTACCACATTTCCACAGATGAAGTATATGGAGCTCTTGAAATGACTCATCCTGAGGGTGTCGAGCCTCCGTTTACCACCTCGGCCTCTTCGTCTGAACACCATCTGGCATACGGAGACACATTCTTTACCGAAGATCTTAAATATCAGCCGCACAGTCCGTACAGTGCCTCTAAGGCAAGCAGCGACCATTTCGTCAGAGCATTCCATGATACATACGGAATGCCTGTAATCGTCACAAACTGCTCGAACAACTACGGTCCGTACCAGTTTCCTGAGAAGCTGATACCGCTGTTTATCAACAATATACGCCATAAAAAACCACTTCCTGTCTATGGAAGAGGAGAAAATGTCCGTGACTGGCTTTTTGTAGAAGACCATGCCAGGGCCATTGACCTTATTTTCCATAATGGGAAAGAGGCCGAGACTTATAATATAGGCGGTTTCAATGAGTGGAAGAACATCGATATAATAAAAGTAGTCATTGAAACAGTTGACCGTCTTCTCGGCAGGGAAAAAGGTGAAGATATGAATCTTATTACCTATGTCGCAGACCGTGCAGGACATGACCTGAGATATGCTATTGACAGCACAAAACTTCAGAAAGAATTGGGATGGGAACCTTCCCTCCAGTTTGAAGAAGGTATTGAGAAGACCGTGCGCTGGTATCTTGATAACCAGGACTGGCTCGACAATGTCACTTCAGGCGACTACATGAAGTATTATGAACAAATGTACAAGGACAGATAGGCAAACTGTATATGGAAAGCACAGGCTGGAAATCTTGCCGGCCTGAAAATCTTATATGAAAATGGAAGATAAAAAAATAACAGTAACATCTCCATTGTTGCCTGACCTTGATGAATTCCAGGTTCTCCTGAAAGAAATATGGGAAAGCAAGTGGGTTACAAACAACGGGACATTCCACCGACAGTTGGAAAATGAATTGGCTGTCTATCTGAAAGTTCCGTATATAAGCCTGTTTACCAATGGTACATTACCTCTTCTGACCGCCCTTCAGGCATTGAGGATTACAGGTGAGGTCATAACTACGCCTTATAGTTTTGTAGCGACTACACATTCTATATGGTGGAACGGATGCAAGCCAGTATTCGTAGATGTCGATCCTGCCACAGGAAATATCGATCCTGACAAGATAGAAGCTGCCATAACACCGAAGACGACAGCGATAATGCCGGTACATGTGTACGGAAACCCTTGTGATACTGAGCGTATAATGAAGATTGCAGATACATACGGACTAAAAGTCATTTATGATGCAGCTCATGCTTTCGGAGTAGAAGTCGGCGGAAAGTCAGTACTTGAAGCCGGAGATATGAGTACATTGAGCTTTCATGCTACCAAAGTCTTCAATACTCTTGAAGGCGGAGCTCTTGTCATGCATGATGAAAAGATGAAAGAGCGGGTGGACTACCTGAAAAACTTCGGCTTTGCGGGAGAAACGGAAGTGGTCGCTCCGGGAATCAACAGTAAGGTAGATGAAGTCAGAGCCGCTTACGGAATCCTTAACCTAAGACAGGTGGATGCAGCTATCGAAGCAAGACGCAAGGCATCAGTCGCATACAGACAAGCATTGGCGGATGTAGAAGGCATATCATACTTTGAAGATATGCCTGGAGTAAGACACAATTACAGTTATTTTCCGATTTTCGTAGATGCCGAGCGTTACGGAACTACACGTGACGAACTGTATTTCAAAATGAAGGAACGCAACATATTAGGCAGAAGATATTTCTATCCGCTGATAAGCACATTCTCCACATACAGCGGGCTGGAAAGTTCCAGGCCGGAAAACCTTCCAAACGCAAACCGTATGGCGGACAGCGTCATCTGCCTGCCACTGCATCACGAACTGGATAGCAGTGATATTGAAAGAGTTATAGCTACTATAGTCGGATAGATATGGCGGGACAGAAAAAATTGATGCTACTCGGAGGCATAAGATATCTTCTGCCTGTTATCAGGGCTGCCCATGAACAGGGGTATTATGTCATAACTGCAGATTATCTTCCTGATAATATTGCCCATAAATATTCAGACGAATATGTCAATGTCAGCATAATTGACAGGGAAGCAGTCCTGGAAGCGGCAAAAAAACACGAAATTGACGGCATAATGTCGTTCGGGGTCGATCCAGGAGTAGTTTCCGCATCGTATGTACAGGAAAAATTGGGCCTTCCTTCATTTGGGCCGTTAGAAAGTGTGGAAATACTCCAGAACAAGGACAGATTCCGTAAATTTCTGAAAGACAACGGATTCAATGTTCCATGGGCGTTCTCCTTCCAGAGCGTTGACGCTGCATGGAAGTCGAGATCTGGATTTTCCTATCCTTTTATAGTAAAGCCTACTGACTCGGCAGGAAGCAAAGGATGTACACGGGTTGACAACGAAAGTCAGCTCAGAGATGCTGTAGATTATGCAATGAAAAACTCCATAAGCGGCAGAGTGATAATCGAAGAGTTTATAGAAAAGAAAGGCTGCTCGTCAGATACGGACAGCTATGCCGAGGATGGAGAATTGAAATTTGTCAGTTTTTCAGCGCAGAGGTTTGATGCCGGAGCTGCAAATCCTTATACACCTGCAGCATACTCCTGGCCATCAACTTTTACTGAGTCAGAAGAAAAATATCTGTCGTCAGAAATCCAGAGACTTATAACACTTCTGGGGCTGAAGACAGCTGTATTCAATATTGAAACGAGAGTCGGAGCTGACGGCAGACCATATATAATGGAACTGACACCGCGCGGAGGCGGTAACCGCCTGTGTGAAATGCTCAGATATGCTACCGGAGCAGATTTGATTACTGCCATTACACGTGCGTCAGTAGGTGATAAGCCGGAAAATATAAAGCAGAGACCATACGACGGATTCTGGGCGGAAATCATACTTCATGCAGATAAAGACGGAAAGTTTGGAAAACTGGAAATATCGGAAGACATGCGAGGGTTTGTCGTAGAAGAGGACTTGTGGGTAAATCCTGGAGACCAGGTGGAAACTTTCAGCGGAGCCAATAACGCCATCGGTACCCTCGTACTTAAATTCGACTCTGGAAAACAGATGGAAGAGGCTTTGGCCAGTCAGGACAAATGGCTGAAAATCAAGGTGTGCTGATAGAAAGGAGTATTGATAAGTAAAAAGAGTATTATGAAAAGAATAATCGTTTTCGGGGCAACAGGAAATCTCGGAGCAAACATTTGCCTTCATTTGAAAGACAAATATGAAATAATTCCTGTAGGACGCAGGAAAAGTGACAATGGCTTTTTTGCAGATTACGGAATGACCTATTATTCGGCTGATATAAGCAGAAAGGAAGATTTAGATAAATTGCCTCAGGACAATATATATGCGGTGCTGAATTTTGCAGGAGCCCTTCCGGCTTCCATGAAAGGGTATGACCCAGGACAGTATATATCATCTATAATAGAAGGTACACTTAATGTGCTGGAATACACACGTAAAGTAAAAGCTGACCGTATCGTGTTCCCGCAGTCACTGTTTGATATAAGCTATCTCTTCGGAACGAAAGTACCTATTCCTGCAGATTCTATACGCAAGGCGCCATATGACGGAGATCATGCAATGTATGTAATAGCCAAGAATGCTGCCGTGGATATGATAGAAAACTATCATTCATTATATGGTATCAAGCGTTTTATTATAAGACTCTCAAGGATTTACAGCTATGACCCTAATCCGTACACATTTACCGACGGAGAAAAGGTGATGGTCTCTGACAGATACCTTATATATCAGGCTATGAAAGGAAAAGACCTGGAGATATGGGGAGAACCGGACAGGCTGCTTGAAACTATCCACGTATATGATTTTCTTCAGATAATAGAAAAATCACTGGAGGCAGACCATGACGGAGGCATATATAATGCCGCCAGCGGCGGAAGTACCATTGAGGAGCGCATACGTGGGATAATGGAAGTATTCAATCCTAATCCGGATGCCAGAATCATTTACCGCCCGGAAAAGCCGTCTGCCTCACAGTTTGTCCTTGATTACCTCAAGACAGTCAATGAATTGGGCTACAGACCTCAATACACCTGGAAAGACTATCTTGAATATATGAAGAATGAGATGGAGGTGCAGAGATTTGAAAAACTCTGGGGCCGCGAATCAGATTATCACCAGTTTTGAAAAACATTACAGGAGTGGCAATGACAGAAAAACAAACAGCTTTAAAGGAAGGTAAAAGGATATTGATATTGGGAGCTGCGGCTGACCAGGTCTCTTTGATATTAAAGTCAAAGGAACTTGGCTACCATGTCATAGTATGTGACAGAACCACTACAAACCCGGGACTCAAATACGCAGACAAGCATTACCGGATAGACTATATGGACAGGGATGCTGTGATGGAAGTAGCTGAAAAGGAACATATTGACGGAATCATCTCCAACTCCGAGCCAGCTATGGTCAATGTGGCATACATCTCGGAGGCATTGTCGTTGAGAGGAAATACTCCAGAGAGTGTCCGCTGTCTTGGTGAGAAGAACCTGTTCAGAAAACTCCAGGCAAAAGCAGGAGTATATGCACCGAAACAGGCTGATGTCCGTTCTGCAGAAGAAGCGGAACTTGCAATTAAGGAAATGACTCTTCCCGTCCTTATAAAACCTTGCAGATGTTCAGCATCAAGGGGAGTGGCAAAGATTGATGTCTGCGACCGGCATTTGGTTGAGGAAGCATTTTCAAAAGCGGCGGAGCAGTCATGGAACGGGGAAGTGTCGGTAGAGGAGTTTGTAGATATGCCTTCAATGACAGTTATAGAAGGTGATATTTTCGTATATGACGGTAAGATACTTTGGGACGGCCTGTTCAATGACCTGAGAAGCAGGTATGCACCTATGGTTCCTATGATAGATATTTCACCGCTTGTACTCCCTGAAGAGCAATATGCGGCAATGCAGGATACTGTGTCCAGGATTGTAAAGACATCAGGCATAAAGTTCGGAGCATTCAATATAGAAATGTATTTTACATCCCGGAATGAGTTGTTCGTGATAGAAATCAATACCAGACAGGGCGGTATAGGGGTTCCAAAGTTCATAGAACAGTACACCGGGCTTGACTATTCGAAACTCCTTGTATCACTGAGTGTTAATGATTACAGCTATTGTAATGGGCTGGAGCAGAGAAGATTCCGTGTATTGAAAAACATAGCCCGTCTCAGTGTCTTCGGAAGAAAAAACGGTACTTTCGAAGATCTGCATATATCTGATGAGTTGAGAAACTATGTGACCGATGTCGAACTTTGTCTGAATAAGGGAGAACATGTCTCCAACTGTGAAAACGGCACAGATGCAATAGCGCGTGTAGATCTATGCTTTGACAGCTACGAAACTATGTCACGCTATGTTTTCAGTATAGAGGACTACATATATCCGATAATCTCTTAGCTCAGAATGATACAACTTATTTTAGCTCCGCTTAATCTTGGGTGCTGCAAGCCTGGACCAGAGCTGGCGCCGGTGATAGAAGCCTCCTTGTTGAGAACAATGGCTGAAGGCAGAGTCAGACAAGAAGACCTGTCTGTCACATCTCCGCCTGTTTCCAGTTTCCCGTCTGTCATCTGGAAAGACAATATGAAATTTCCTGATGAAGTGGCAGACCATTCGGCAAGGCTGGCTGAAGTCTGTTACAGAACTCTTGAAAACGGTGATTTCCCGATAATATTAGGTGGAGACCACGCTGTTTCATGGGGCTCTGTCGCTGGCATCTCTGGTTTTTATAAAGACCTGGCAGTCATATATATAGATGCTCACGGAGACTGTAATACTGCAGAAAGCAGCCCTACAGGAAACATACATGGCATGCATATAGCCTTCCTTATGGGATTGGGGGACAAGAAGCCGCATGTTTTTTCAGATGGAAACAAACTTGGTTTGGATAATATCCTGTATCTTGGGGCACGCAGTCTGGATAGTTTCGAAAAGCGATTGCTGAAAGATGCAGCGGTCTATACAAGTGACGATATAAACACATGTATGGAAGATGTGCTTGGAGGCGTTTCGAAATTCATTGGTAATAGAAAGCATGTGCACTTGAGTATAGATATAGATGTGCTGGACCCTGGAGTCTCGCCTGGAACAGGAGTACCTGAGTCTGGCGGAATAGGGCTGGAGTCTCTGTGCCGGCTGCTGGAAGCTATCGGCAGAACCGGAAAAGTCGTTTCAATCGACCTGGTCGAATATAACCGGCTGCTGGACGAGGATGGGAAATCCTATGAATGTGTCAGGCGGATTCTGAATTATATAGCTAAGTTTGTATTATGATATACAATGATAGATATTACGGTATTTCACCGTTTATAGCAAAGTGGAAGTCTGATACCAGGCTTGAAAATTGGCTGAGTCTGAAGGCCGATGTATCTGACTTCTGGAAGAGTGTATATGTGCTTTATTATCAGATTATTGATAATAAATATTACAAAGGGGGACTGAATTATATAGAAAAGGCGGTAAGGCCCTTATATGGCCTTGGGGATGTGGATAAAGCTACTTATAAAGATATGGTCTATTGTCTGCACCGCTTCGGAATCAGTTTTGAGGATTACTGTCTCTATGGGTTCAAGGACAATACTTCATTATCCTACAGGAACTCCTTTGTGGCAGATAAGTTGAGATACCATTATTGTGACATATTGAACAGTCCCGCAGTGCGTCCTCTTATGGAAGACAAATATGCCTGCTACATGAAGTTCTGCAAATTCTTCAAAAGAGATATGTCCGGATGCTATTGCGTTGAGGACCGGGATATATTTACAGAATTTGTCTCAAGACATAGTGTCTTTATATACAAGCCATTGAATGAGCATTCAGGACATGGTATAACAATGTTGGAATCAAAAGATATAAATCCGGAAGAGTTCTTCGCCTATAGAATCAAAAACGGCCCGTTCGTACTTGAAGAACTGATCGTCCAGGGAAAGGAAACGGCAATGATGCATCCGGAGTCAATCAATTCCTGCAGAGTCGTGACATTTAACCTGCAAGGCAAGATACATATACTCGGAGTTACATGGAGGATCGGAACAGGAAAGGCGATAAAGGACAATGCTGGTTCAGGCGGTATCTATGCAGCTGTCAACCCTGAAACAGGTGTGGTGGAAACAGATGCAAGGAACTATAGAGGAGATATATTTGAGTTTCATCCTGATACCAATCTTAAGTTCAAGGGATATCACTTGCCGGAATGGAGTTCCGCCAGGTCATTTATTAATGATATGGCATTGAATCAGGAAGGTGCGACTCTTATTTCATGGGATATCGCATATAGCAGCAAAGGGTGGCTTATGGTAGAGGCAAATGACAACGGAGACTGGTCCATCATCCAGTCCAATATGAGAGAAGGCAAAAAGAAATTGTTGTACTCATTGATGGATAAGTACTTCAATTCAAATTCAGAGACTAAAAAATACAAATGATATGAGCACGAAAACAGATTGGAAACTTACTGTCAATTGCTGTACATATAACCAGTCGGCCTATATAGCGGACACGTTGAACGGGTTTGCCATGCAGCTGACTGACTTTCCCTTTGTCTGCACAGTTATCGATGATGCTTCTACAGATGGAGAGCAGGCTGTAATAGAAGACTATTTGGCAAAGCATTTCGATTTTTCTGAAGGTTCGGCTTCTTATAGAACCGAGACGGACTATGCTCATATAGTTTTTGCCAGACATAAAGTCAATGTCAACTGTTATTTTGCTGTATTGTTCCTTAAGGAAAACCATTATTCCAGGAATAAGGACAGAATGCCTTACCTTTCAGAATGGAGAGACGGAGTCAAGTATCTGGCATTCTGTGAAGGTGACGACTATTGGATAGATCCGCACAAACTGCAGAAGCAGGTGGATTTCCTGGATACTCATCCTGACTATGGAATGACATACACAAACTTCAATATGCTCAGGCAGAAGGCAGGAGAGTTGAAACAGGCCTTGTTTTCATCTCATCCGGAATGCTTTCCTCCGGTGTATCCCACGCCTGGAGACTTTGTCTGTTCTGCCGGGTATGTCTGTCCTCCTAGCTGGGTATGGAGAAGCGACCTGCCTAAAGTCAGAGGTATAGAATCTTCTGACGGTACATTTGTGCTGTTCACTCATTTCCTGTGTGTGACCAAGTGTCATGTACTGATGGATGTCACCACTACATACAGATATCTTGAGGAAAGTGCGTCGCATTCAAGTGACTATGAAAAGATGTATGAGCGTAACAAAGACATATTGCAGACGCAGCTTACGCTCATAGACAGCTACGGCCTTCCGGAAGACCTTAAGCATAAATGCCTGGTCAGCTACTATACTGCCCATCTCAAGGAGTTTGTAATCAATGACAAGCAGGAAGATATAGCTGAGGCTGCAAAAGTTCTTGAAAACCCGTCACGGAAAATAAGGAAGATATTTGCCTACAACAATCCTGTCGGACGGTTTTATCTGAAGTGGCGTAAAAAATGGAAGGCCTGCCGTCATTCCATATAATGGATTACTGGTTCTTTTTGGTTCATACTGCTTATAAAGCGTGTCGCAATCTTGTTTAAAACTTTTTAAAATTATATCTTTGCGACAAAAGTTAGGGCGTGTGGTGAATTATTGAAGTTTCGATAATTTACATTGTGACAGAAAATCTTATTGGGGAGGGTAAAGTATAATTGATTGCTTGTATCGTTCCCGTATTTGCTATCTGTTGGTGTGAATTGTCGGGAAAAGGCGCCCTGTAGTTTAATACTTGTTGCTGTTAAAGTGCAAGTGGGGTTATTTGACAAAATATCTAAGTGTTTGGACACGCGGAGGTTATGTTCTTGCGTGACCTTTTTTGCATATTGTAATGAACGGAATTTGCCGAAATAAATGGTTCCCGATACGCGTTACGTATGGGCGTGAACTGAAGTTTCAGCAATATCTCAGGAAATTTCAGATAGAGTCATTTATACCTATGCAATACAAACAGCAGGTCAGTAAGGACGGAAAAAGAAGAAAGGTTTTGGTTCCGGCGGTTAACAACTTGTGTTTCGTACATTCGACAAAAGAAAAACTGGACGAGATAAGAGCAGGACTATATGCGACACTGCCTGTGCATTATATCTGGGACAGAGGTACAGGTGTTCCGATTGTAGTGCCGGATAAGGCAATGGAGGATTTCATAAAAGTATCGTCAACATTTGATGAGAATCTGGTGTATATGTCGGACGTCTCGCCTGTGCTCAGGGCAGGGCAGAGGGTCAAAGTGACGGCAGGTCCTTTCAAGGGAATAGAAGGAACGGTAGTCCGGATTAAGAAAACACGTAGAGTAATGGTGGAACTTCCGGGTATGTTGGCCCTGGCCAGTGCATATATACCGTCTTACTGGCTGGAAACCGTATGACAGACTTACTTGAATAGAAAGAGATATAATCAAAGATATGAGAAAATTTGAAGATTTGAAAATTGCAGTTGCCGGGACAGGTTATGTAGGACTTTCCATTGCAACTCTTCTTTCTCAGCACCATCAGGTGGTGGCTGTTGATGTCATTCCTGAAAAAGTATCGAAAATAAACGATCGCATCAGCCCCATTCAGGACGAGTATATAGAGAAATACTTTGCCGAGAAACAGCTGGATCTGACAGCTACGCTTGACGGAGCCTCGGCTTACAAGGATGCAGATTTCGTCGTGATAGCCGCGCCTACCAATTATGATCCTGTAAAGAATTTCTTTGACACTCATCACATAGAGGATGTTATAAATCTCGTCCTCTCTGTAAATCTCAATGCAGTGATGGTCATCAAGAGCACCATACCGGTAGGATATACCAGAAGCCTCTATGTCAAATACGCAAAAAAGTTCGAGGAACTCAAGAAAGAAGGAAAGTATCCCGAAGACGCAAAGTTCAGACTGCTTTTTTCACCGGAATTTCTCAGAGAATCAAAGGCTCTGTATGACAACTTGTATCCGAGCCGAATCATCGTCGGGGTCCCGAAGCTACTCCCCGACACGGCAGAGCACCTGGAAGAGAACGAAGCCATCAGGAGCGTTACCTCCAACCATATAGAAGACAGCGCACG
>URDD01000070.1 GCA_900546395.1 uncultured Bacteroidales bacterium
CTGCTTTTCCATTAATTCTATATTATTTTACAAAGTTAGGATTTTATACCGAAACACATACTTTTGCAGGTGATCCCTGAAATCCTATTTTTAGTTAAAATTTTTACTGAAATCTTTATTGCAACCAGGCAGATGAAGAGGATTCCGAGGGTGATAAATAGTTTCTGCCACCATTTCAGAACATTTACTTCTTTCTCGATTATGGTCTCAATCTTCTGGATTTGTGCGGTTTCTTTGTAGCGCTCTTTATACGTGAGGTAGATTCCCATCGAATCGACAGTTGCTTTTACTGTGATCACTGTCGGTTTATAGGGCTGCGGCTCCGGCTCTATTGAGATTGTTTGCTGCAGGCGGGCTGATTCTTTGAGAGCATTTATTTCCTGGAGCCTTGCTCTGCCAGTTGAGTCGCATTGGATGAGAGCCTGCATGATGCTTGAGTCGGGCTGTACCATTATGACTGTGTCGCGGATGGTTTCTGTTACTGATTCGGTTTTCTCAGTTACTTCTGTTGTGTGAGGATAAAGTTTATGGCAGCAACTCTGCAGTGAGAGGATTGCTGCCATTGCTATGATTATTCTTTTCATGTTTGAATGGTTTAGCGGTTGTGAATTTTGTCTTTGAGCTGCCTGATCTCTTCCTTGAGCTGGGAGTTCTCGCTGCAGAGTTTATCCACAGAGGCTTTGAGTTCTTCGTTTTCTTTGCGGACTGCAACGATCTCAGCATTGACGGATGTTATGTCGGCGAGCAGCTTCTTGTTTTCTGATGAGAGCAGATCTATTGAGGCTTGAAGGTCCTGCAGGAAATCATTATTTCGTTTCCTGGTTCCCACAAGCCATCCGACAGCTGCTGTGATCATCGGGATTATGTATGTTCCGATGAAGTCTAAGGTATTGTTTGTTTCCATAGCATCATTCGTTTGAGAAGTACAGTTTCATTTCACGAAGTCTTCTGCGTTGAAGACCAGGCAGGACACGACCTTTTGAATAGACCCACTTGAGGAATTCATCCATTATGGAATTGTCGTTCGGGTTTACACGAGCTTTACGCAGGAGAGTTGATTTCTGAAAGTTCCCTATACCTATATTATATATCAGCGATACCAAAGCGTCAAACTGGTTCTGATTGATAGAGAGGTTCTGATTATTGACTGCTCTTTCAAAGACTATCAGATCCTCTTTCAAGAATTGTTCTGCTTGTTCTTCTGTTATCGTCATTCCAGGTTTTACACCAGCAGTGTGGCCATAGCCAATAGTCCAGACTCCTCCAGGGCATTTGTATACCTTCAAGCGCAGTCCTTCGAACTCTTTTATCAAAGCGATTCCTTTTGGTGAGATCTTCATGATTATTGCTGTACTTAGGGCTACACAAAACCCCGCCAGCCATACGTGGCGGACGGGGTTATGAGGGTGGAGGACATGCAGGATTACTCTGCGTAGGTTGCCTGTACGAGCATCTCGCCAGACTTCTCACCGGTCTTTGAGTTAACAAAGAAGTATTTCATGAATACTTTCGGTGCTGCGGTGTTTGGAACTCCGTGAACAGCTTCGTACTCTGCCTTGATGTCGATTACAGCATCGACAATCTCGCGAGGGCTACCGATCTGGACAGCCTTGCTGTAGGCCTTTGTCACACCATTGCTCTGAGGAGCAGATGCCATGATGACGAGCTTGAGATTCTCGGTTGACTCAGGCATATCGGTCAGCTGGAATGTGAACGCATCTGCGCCGTAGTCCACCTCTGCCTCTGCTGGAGCATCCACACCGACGAGGGTAGGAGGCGTTGCGAGAGCTGCCCCGCCACACTTGACGATCCAGAAGTTCAGACGAGAATACAGGTTGGCACCTGAGATCTTTGAAGAGGTTCCGAGAACACTCTTTCCCTTCTGCGTGTTTACGAGCTGATTCCACGCAAGGATCTGAGCGTTGGTGAGAGATTTCCAGCTCTGCGAGAGCTGTTTGAAGATTGACTTCACAGCTGCCTGAGCCGAAGTCTTGAATCCACCGCCGTAACCGCGGTTCCTGATGTACTTGCGACCACGCACCTTGGCTGCGGTCACTCCTTTTGCGGAGCCTGACATCTCCTCAAAAGCGATAGAAGGAATGTACTTCATAATGGTAAAATATTAAGGGGTTTATAAATTGTCTGTCTGTTTATCTCTTACTGCGAAGAAGAAAATGAACGGCTCATAACCAGTTCCTGAGTTGATTGGGAATGGCCCCGGAATCGTAATCACACCATCTTCAACTCGGCCAAGAAAGGAACCGCCTCCTGGTATGTCAGCCTGATGTGGCAATCCAGTAAAGAATATATCTACATTCACATCAGTCGGAAATCCTTCAAGGTTCATGATGATATCCTGGTCAAGATAGTCACCACCTCTGTCAGTAAAATCTGCTGTGAGGAAACACCAGCCATCCTCTACAACGCAAATGATATTATCTTCATACATATCCACATTCGGATATGTAAAGTTTACCTTTGTCGTCTTGGACTTCTCTATAGCCGACCTTTTACCCTTCTGAACATAGAGAGTCGCAAGAATAATGGTCACGTTTTCCTGCTCATCATATATCGGAAGCTTCTCGATGCAGATCGTGTTCTTATCCTTTATCCAAGTTGTAAGGACTGTTCCAAGCTGGTAAGTAGATTTGTAATACTCGTCCGGCCACATTAGTTTCACAGTATGCATGAAGCAAGATGAGTTTGAACTCTTACCGAAAGACAAATCCGGCACATAAATCTCCAGAACAGAAGCATTACGATACGCCTCATTCTTTGGATCAAAAGTGATCTTCGCATTCAGAACCACCACCTTCTCAGACTGATAGTCTTTTATTTCAATGGCTCCACAGCCAAAGTTATTTCCTGTCGCTATAATCATAATGTCAACTGTTATCTGTCAATAAATACTCCGGTAGAATGTACCTCAGAAGGCTTTTCGTAATGTCCGCCACGAGCCTTGAAAGAAATTTCATAGTCTCCAATCCATTTCATCGCTTCTATCAAGAAGGTCTGAGGCGAATAATCTCCCTCTGCAGTACCACGAGCGAGAACCATAGCCTTGCCCTCGATGAAGTTCTTTGGAGCCTTCTTGAGAACGAATGTCGTACTAGCCACATTGTAATCTCCGTGAAGAATAGCATCTGCAGAACAGATTGCAGATCCAGGAGACAACTCGAAATCAAGTCCTTCTCCAGTGGAGTCCTCAGTCACATCGTCTTGAGTAATTCGGGTTCGCGGAACATATTCCTGAGCATAGGCTGTAGAACTCTCCTTGCAGACTGCGCTTATGACCATTGACTCGCCTGTGAAGCCGGTCTTCTTGTCGAGCCAATAGAACTCGCAGAAGTATTTCTTGCCTGCTTCAGGAGCAACGCCCATAACAGATGTGTAAAGTGTAGTAAGGTCGGCATCGCCCCAATCCGGAGCGAGACCAGGAGTGATGATCACTGTCTGACCCCAGCCGGAAGATACTCCAGGACTGAGAGCCGGAGACATCTTGAAGACGAGGACGTGACTTTCAGAAGGCTGCTGCAGACCAGAGAAGATGATCATCTCCGGTGAGATCCAAAGGTCATCATACAAGACTTCGGGAACATCATTCATGTATGCAGGTGCATCTGTCATGAGAGGCTCTCCGACCATCTGAAGATTTGAATTGATCTTGACAAATGCGTTGTGCGGAGTAAGCTCTGCGGGAGATCCAAAAGTGGAAATACCTTTCATCTTCTCTGCCAGCACAGCCCAAGCCTTCATCTGCTCATCAGAGAGCTTCTTGTAAGACCTGGAGATCTTCGCAAGCCAGTTGCGAGACACGGCCTGAGCAGGTGTCTTTGATGATGAATGCATAGAACGAGCTGAGAGAACCTGACGGCCTTTTGATACTCTGGCCGTCACGTCCCCAGCTGAACCCTTGAACTCATTAAATGCTATTGATGGCAGTGCTTTCATACTCTAAATTAAATCTCTGAAAGCAAAGATATACAATAGACGAAGCGTTTATAGAGAGTTGGTTTTCAATGCTTTATCTTGCTTTAAGTTGCTGACTTATTGCTATTTAACCGATATTGCCAAGAGCAGACAAACTATGATAAAGAGAACGATATCCTGTTACGGTATCCAGGAGAAGATACCTGATGTGTATCTGGAACATCTGCAGATCATTTCTGTTCATCGGCACTACAAAAGATACTTCTGCACTCGCATCATCAGGAACGGACTCTGATAGAAAGTTTCTCATCTTGCCAGGATGACAACCGACTCCTGGCTCCTCGATCTGAATCTTCCCAAGAACTCGATACCTGTTATACTTTGAGGTTCCGCACAAAGTCAGTTTGAACCGCAGCTGCACGTCAAACAGCGAGACCTTCTCGGCAGAAATGAAATCCAGAGAAAAGATCGGGAACGGCTCAAACTTCTTCGGTACCGGCACATGCTCATTCCCCAGCTGTGCAAATCCGTGATATGCTGACACGAATAGGTTATACCCGCTGATGCTATTTCCATCCCCATACGGAGGACGATGTGCAGCAACACCTTCCGCATAACGTCTCCACTTCTTCTGATCCTTTGATGTCAATCCCCTCCAGGCTTTTATCGCCCTCTGATGCAGAGTCTTCTGCTCCAGCTGGTCTGCAGTACCGGCAAACTCTGAGTAGGCCTTGCTCCTGAAGTAGCAGATACCATTCCGGTGATAAAAAGTGACATCGCCAATCGAGGACCAGCAATCAGAAAAGAGTGTATCAGGATAAAATCGTGGCATAATTTGAGGATTAGGTGCCTCGCGAGGGCGTTTACAAGTCTTAAAGTCAAAAGGTGTTCAGAGTATAGTCGTGAACATCAGCAAGTTACGCACAAGTATCCGCTAAAGCCAAGCATCTGGAGGCGATAGCCGGAAGATGCATCACTTTGCTACAAATATATACGCCGCAGGTACAGCCGTCGGGCGGGAGATGAGGGTGCACTTGTGATGAGGCCCAAGCGGGCAAATGTGTGTTGGCCTATGGTGTTTGACGGCGGTTTTCGCGTCCGCGAAGCGGATGCGGAAACTGACGGCAAATGCCATAGGGGGCAAGCCCGTAGGGCGCGGCAGGAGCCGGACGGACAAAGGTTAGAGCGGGAGATAAGGGTCTTTCCTGCTCTGGCACAAAGCTGCACTAAGAAAGACAAACGCCACGGCCTTGATGCGTGCTTTGGCGAGTCTGTGTGATTTGTTCCGTTCCGCTATCGCTGCACTCCGCAAATCCCACAGACTCGCCTTTGACCGCCCTCGGAAGATTTGAAAGACTCGTAGAGGCTTTCAAGTCTGGAGAGGAGAAAGCGGTCAATCATTAAACTCATCGGCTTCAGCCGATACCTTGCTTACGGAGGACTTTCTTGAAGCTGGCGGCTCGTCCGACTGCTTGAAGAAAGTCTGGAGGAAGCCCGCAGCTGTGCTGCTAAGGCGACAGTCTGCTCAGGAACGCACTTTATCCTCAAGCGATTGATATTACTCAAGGACGCACGACTTACGGACGGGTGGCACCTTTCTGGGCAGGGAGCAGCGCGCGTAGCGAGCTGCCCAGAAAGGTGCGGAGGGAGCAACGGGCGGGAGGGGTCCTCCGCCCTTGAGCGACCGACTTGACTGTCGCCGCCTCGACAGAGAGCACAACTTCATCACAAACCTCCTAACGGGTTACTACGTAGACACTTAACATAATCGGAATTGTGTAATCAAGCCACAGCTTGCTCTTGGCTTGTTACACAATTTAGGTCCGATTATGTTATGTTTCGGCCGGTCCGCACTGACGCTCAAGCGAGGCACTGCCTGCTCTCTGGCGATCATTCTTCCCCTGTGGGGACCGAGGGGCATAACAAGCTGGAGTCTTTTGGCTTTTGGGGGAGGAAATTTTGCATAAGGAACGTAGAGATTTTGTCCGTAGGCAAAATCGCGGAGTTCGCAAAATTTTCCGGAGGAAAAAGACGAAAGTCTCCAGACCGCTGTTTGTTTAATCAAGCGAAGCGAGTTATGGATGGTTGCCTTCTGTGGCTTTCGTAGAAAGACATAGAGGGCAAGTTCCGCTTAACTTTGATGAGGGTCGGGATCAACGTGAGGAGGTTTGCGACGAGGGCGTGGGCTTGTGGGGAGAGAGTCAGGTATCCAACGATTTTTCCAAAATCGTTGATAAGATACCTGATGACCGGGGATGGAATCGTGGCAAACCGGGGTTTGATTGAAATGGTGGGGGCACTAGTGCCACTGGCCGACTACTGGCCATCACTAATCACTTTGACGTTCGAGGGCGGCGACTTGCACTGGCGATTACTGCATTGAGGGTGCCGCCCATGCACCGGAGGACTGCCTTGAAGGCAAGTCTCTTGGCTTTTCTGTGAAAAGACGAGAGTCTTGCGGCAGTCCGGAGTTATAGATAGGTCGCCTTCTGTGGCTTTCGTAGAAAGACATAGAGGGCGACACCGCTTTTCTTTATTGATGTGACATGCATAAAATTAACGCCATACTTGTTTTACATACCAATGACCATTTATGCATAAAACATTTGCTTTCTTGGTGTGATATCCGTTTGCATAGTGAGTAAATTCCCCTTCGAAATAATATACTGCACCAACAATTTCATCCGGATGTGAGATTGCATATTCTTTCACTTCATATACATCCCAATAATATCCAAATTGTCGTTTGCCGGATTCCATCTCTTTTCTCACCTCTTCATTCTCTTTAATCATTATGTTGCATTCATGAATAGCATCCCTTCCAGTTAATTCTTTAATTTTTCGTTTGACAAAAATCCTTGGCGGTCTATAATAATCTATTTCGTTTGACAATGCATCTCTTTCAGACATTGTCTGAACATTGTTTATAAAGATGTCTTGCGCTTCTTCAATACTTCCGAGTTTTGATTTATTACCAAAACCACATGCAGTTATACAAAGACTCATTATGACGCCCAGTATAGTCTTGCAACACTTGTGATATTTCATCTTAATTTATTTTGAGGTTAAATACTTATCGTAATTGAAAGATTACAGGAAATGTATATGTTACGCTTACAGGTCGGCCATCTAGATATCCGGGAGTCCACTCTGGAGAAGATGATACTACTCTGATAGCTTCTGCATCTAAAGCTGGATCTACACTTCTAATTATTTCAATATTACCTAGGTGTCCCTGTTCATCAATCGTGAATTTCAATGTTACTCTTCCTTGTACTCCATTATCTTTTGCAATTTCAGGATATACCAGATGTTGGTTTACCCACCTACTAAATGCATTCGTATCACCACCCATAAATGTCGGCCTGACATCTAGCTCCACAGCATCATAAGCATAGGCTTCTTGATTTGTAATATAGTGACTAACCCAATGGGAATACATAGCCCACATTTTAGAACCTAAATTTTCCGTATCATGTGACATATCATTCATTGCTGCGACCAAACCATGCGAGAGATTTTGGTACTCTTGTAAGGAATTATAATTGACACAGATTTGGAGCTCCCTGTCGCTTATAGATGATTCTATACAAAAGTTCAAACAAATGGTTTTGATTGTTGTCATCATGTACAACTTATATTTTCTAATAATCTCAGCATATTCAGGGTCATTCATCTCTTCTACACCCACTAATTGACTATCAATCATAGCCTCCATTATCATATCTGTGTTAGATACCATGTAATAATCTTCGAATAAAGCTTTATAGTTTGATGAACAGTGCCATTCAGAAATAGACTGAGGCTCAACTCCTTGAGAAATCTTTATAATTGCATCATTCCAAAATTCCTCGTCTGGCATCTCTAGTGATGAACCAATCCCCTCAAGTTTGATTAATGCACTCTTCAATTCCGGATCATTCATCTCACTTAATGAAGTTTCAATATCTTGTGTTGTAACATATTGTCTTAGATATGGAGCTATTAAGATTGCATAATCTTTTGGAAGGGCTATATTGTAATACTTATCTACACACTCCTGCACAAAATCAGACCGAGATATGCCTTTCCGAGCGATATAGTACTCTTCTCCAGGGACAGTCATCGAAGTATGCATTTCAACAAAAGACTCTCTAAGAGGCTCAAAGTTTGCCCTATAACTCGGCCTTTCAAAGTTTGCCAGAATAAGCCTCTCAACAGCCTGATTGTATTCGTCATTATTTATATCTACCATCCCTCCTTGTGCGAATAATTCGATACTAACCACGATAAGGCTCAATAAAACAAAGATTTTTTTCATATGCAGTATAATTTTGACTTTAAAAACAGCGCCGAGAGTTACCTCCTGGCGCTGAGATTGCGAGATTATCTTCTCGCGTTGTGAGTTCTTTCTCAAGCAGAAAGAAGAACTTTGAAGATCCCGCACGCAATGCTTATTATTGGATCTCCGCAGATTAAACTCACTACGGTTAGGATAACTCGTCCTAACCTAAATCAATTCCATTGTTTCTTAAACATATGTAATTCATTTTAGCGGTTAATATGCTACCCTCGCAGTGAGTAGCACAATCTTTTAATTATGACATTGTGCACATGCCACTTTTCTAAATTCGGTTAACCTGTCCCTGCGATAGACTTTTTCTATAAAGACATTTGATATCGTCCTTCCTTATCAGCAAAGAACCAAGAATCACCTGCTACTTTTATTGTATAAACATTGATAGTTGTTTTACCAATAGCATCTCCTAAAGTCGATGGAAGGTCACCGCCTGATTTATATCCTTTCTCATAAACAATAATATACCCTTTGTTTGTCAAGCATGCAGAGTATATACCTCCATACTGGGAAATGCCTTCCTTCATCATGTTTTGTAACTCTGAACTCGATGCATTGAATGAATCTTCTGATACAACAATCCAATCTCCGTCATCATTTAGTACGGCTGAGGTTATCTTCTCTCGATCATTGTTCATTCGTTTCAAAACTTCATACATTGCATTCGGAATATTATTGCTACATCTTATTCCATTATTTCCATAGATAATGACATATTCCCCTCGCTCCGTCAATGAGATGTCTTGTATGACTTCTTTCATATCACGAATCTCTTTCAAGTCATTTAACATTGCGGCCGGTAAACCATTAGAATTGTAACCATTACCTCCATTAATCGCGACATCTCCATTCATTTCTGTAATTGCGACTAATCGGCATTTCCCCCAACCTCTAATTGCAGATGCTATTTCTGATCTATTCTTTTTAATAACAGGAACTTGATCACTGGCTGCAAAATATGTCTCATTCTCATTATCATACAATCCAACTCCTATTGTATATCCCGTCAAATCATATATTCCAAGGACACCATAATCAATGATAAGTGATGTCGTGGATAAATTATGTGAACTTGAAGTTGGAGTAATTTCCTTAAGTGAGGCTGAAATATCGTTAACTGGCTCTCCGTTAGGGTTCATCAAATATGCACAGAGAGAAAGTTTCTTGCCTGACATATTCTTTATTACAGCAGTTGGTGTTACTGAAATCTTTTTTGTATATGACCAATGGGATACATCAATGTCAGATATGGTTGCCTGTGGTGATGAGTATTCATAGTATTTTTTGCACCTAATGTTTACCCTTGTTTCTAGTCCATTTGCCTTGACAATGAAATAATCGGAAAGTTCCTCATTACCATAACCTTTACACTTAATCTGGAATCCCTCTGCAACTTTTGTTGATATCTCACACCATTCCGGCAATCCAACAATATCATAGTCATATGCTGTTGTAGCAACATAAAAAGTTTTCTGACCACCATACCATTCCCATGTAATTGACTGAATTGCATCAGAAGAATTGAGCATCAAGAAGTCACGCTTATACTGAGGAGTATTAGAAATACCGCAGAGAACCCAGTCTGACATTTCGCCTTCCTCCATAAAGTCGAAATGAGTTGTATTTGCAGGTACAGAAGGGAAGAATACTTTAAATTTCGCCTTCTCTCCTTTGTAGTGATGTCCATTTGCACTATCCGATGATGAACCGATTCCTTCTACTCTTGTCATTTTATACTTTGTCTCCGATGGGTATGCCTTTATGCATGTACTAGGAGAAAGCCATATACCACCTTCCTGATCTTCAGAATATATATATTCAAACTCCATAACAGTTTGATAGTTATTACATGTCACTTTGGTCAGGGTCATTCCGCTATTTGTATAGGCTTTAGAACAAGATGGATAACTGATTGTCTCAGGCAAAACTCTAGCGGAACTTCCTTGCGATGATATAGAGGTAAGTTGTGAAGTTGTAGAGCCTGTGCCTTCCTCTACTGCGTAGCAAATTCTTTCGTCTGGGAAACTTAGATAAATCTGCTTTCCTCCATTGTCCGGCAATGAAATAAACTCAATTTCACACTTTGCACCACTGGCTGTATCCTGGCAATTAAGTGTCAGGATAGAAGGATCAGGATTCTCATTACTCAGCACCTTATACTTTTGTATATGAGCAGTGTTAAATACAACTAATTTATTGCTAGCATCATAATCTATAGTAAAGTCGCAATTCTTCCATTCGCTGAATTCAGACCATTCGCCATTTCCTTGCGGATAACAGAAACTCGAAGCATACGCATTAAAAGTCATGGACTTATTTGCAGAAAAAGCATTCTCATAGTTAGTATTATCCTGCATAGTGCTTGAGTTACCATATGAGAATGATTGACTCCGAGATATATTAATATCCTTAATTTGGAATGTTGATGAACTATAATACGTTACGCTCGTCGCATCTGCATCAATTGCTGGGAATGTAACAGTATAATCAACAGTTCTAACATTATAAATAGCATCTTGCTTCGGTGCCATAGAAATCCCATCACAAGATGTCATATAGTACTTCTTACCTTTATTGTCGACAAGATACACCTCCTGAGTCATCTGTATGGCCGTATTACTCTGCTTTGGCGTCACAGACCAATGACATACAGTTTTTGATGAAGTTAAGTCCATTGACTTAAAGGTCCAAGTATGATATGTTGTTGAAACGGACTTCCCTACGGTAACTGTTGACGGTTCTCTGGAATTAGTACTTGTAGTCGCAGAACTTGAAGAGGATGACGATGGTCTTATACCATAGAACTTCCAATTTGAATTACTACTCTCTATAAAATCAATCTTGGTTGTACCAGCGGGTACTGCTGGGAAGAACAGGTTGAACCTCAATTGTTCTCCATTTTTGCTAAAGGTATGTTTCTCGGGGGAGAATGGGATACCTTCTGTTTTTTTTGTAAGGTAAAGTGTCTTACCTGATGGATAAGCAATTATTTTAGCTCCTTTATCGATGTTTATCCAAGCTCCATAACCATGATTGTTGATAAATTTAAACCATAGAACTGTTTGATTAGCATCAATACTAACCTCGGTTAAAGTCAATCCTTTATCAGCAGGAGTTGTATAATATGGATTTACCCAGTTCTGTTTTTCTTGGCTTATTGCAATTTGTGATATCAGCAGTACGCCAATGATTAAAATTGATTTATAAATTGATTTCATATGTGCTTCTGCTAAATCATATTATTAAATTGAAAACATATTATTACCAGTTCTATCCTGAATTCTAAGGGTACAACGAACATTACCAGGCAGACCCTCAGTGAAATAACTTCTGTTGTTTCTAAAGTATTCTTTGTAACTTTCTATATCAGCAGACGACATTGTACGAATTGACACATCGGTACATTTGAGTGTAAATGTCACGGAGTTGCTAGTATATTGTATATCTGTAAGAACTAACCATTCTGTGAGGTTCTGAGGTAAATCAGATTTCCACTGTCTGATATCGTTTTGCCAAGCTCCAGCAGGCCTCTCAAAATTGCCCCACTCACCAGTGTCTTTATTATAATTACAATAGTATAACTGTGTACCGCCTTTACTATAAAGTTTTTGAATTGTAGGAACCACTTCATTCGTCTCATATTCTACGGTCCTTTTTGCTATACCGTACTCATCATCAGATAAATTACCCTTTGAATCGTAACGAGACATTTCAACAACTTTACCCTTAGAATTATATCTGTATTTCCAAGAGAATTTTAGCGAGGAAACACCATAATACTTTGATTCAGTATTTCTGTTCTTGTCATCATATACATATTCGTAAGCATTCGGTGAACCCCGTATAGCATCCGCAAACCGTGATCCGTAGCTTTGTGGTTCATTAAAAATCACAAGCA
>URDD01000071.1 GCA_900546395.1 uncultured Bacteroidales bacterium
TTAAGTTTTGTCCTTTCTTTCATGTGACACTTTTCTATTGTGCTCCTAAAGTGTCAAGTTTTTAACGTTCAAGTCATACCCCCTTTTCCCGGATGAAATTATTTTTTTGTACAATGTTGAAGTCATTCCGGCAATTTCATAGCACAGAGGGTGGTACTTCCACGAACCAAATACGTTTCGTAAGTCACTTTGTACCGCAGAAGATTCTTTTCAGCACTGAATGCCCTTTGAAAGCCGCTTTTGGCAATTATACCGGCATCTTTGGCGCCTTCTTATTTTTGGATTATCACTCATTAGATGAAAACGCTTTCATCTAATTTATGTAAGTGTATGAATATAATTAACTTACAACGATTTTCCGGATCCGTGATCCTCCGTAATCCAGTTATATCACATATAGTAGATGCACAAAAAAAGCGACTTGATTTCAAGTCGCTTTTTTTGATTTTGAGTGCGGATGGCGAGAGTCGAACTCGCACAGGCTTACGCCCACCACCCCCTCAAAGTGGCGTGTCTACCATTTCACCACATCCGCGTTTGATTTGGGATTGCAAAGATAGACATAAATTTTCAACCTGCAAATTTTTTTAAAGAAATTTTGATTTTTTATTCTGAAATCTTTTTCCAGACGACTGTTTCGCCTATGCCCATTACAGATCCTCTTATTTTTAAGATGTAATCTGAATCGAAAGAACAGGTGGCATTGGCTCTTATTCCACGAGTGGGGTCATAAACTTTTCCTCCGTCCCATCTTTTTTTCCCGCTGTTGTATTGCAGTCCTTCAACAAGTATGATGCGGTCGCAAGGTGTAGATCTTTTGGCTTTGTCTGGATTTTTTTCATCAAGTCTTACTTGTCCGTTGTTGTCGAGTCTGTTTTTGACCCAGTAAACTTGTGCACTGTAGGTACCGTCATCATTTTTGAATACATTGACTTTACTGTCCTCTCCGCCGTGCTCGACAAAATACTTTCCTATTATACTGTCTGCAATCGAGTTTGAGCCCTTTTCCTGGGCAAACACAGATGTAATCATACAGAAAAAACACACTAATGTAAGTAAAAAACCTTTCATAAAATTTTATTTTATGGGGCATAATGTCCCGACTTCCAGTTATATATTTGCAAAAACAGACTATTTGTCATAACTTTGCGGCCGATTTTCCTCGGGTAGGAAAATGTAACATTTTTATTAACTAAATTAAAACAGATTCACAATGGCTGTTAAAATTCGTTTGCAGCGCCACGGTAAGAAGAATTTTGCATTCTTCCACATTGTAGTGGCTGACGTACGTGCACCGCGTGACGGACGTTATATCGAGCAGATTGGCTCATACAATCCTAACACAAACCCTGCCACAATCGTTCTCGATTCAGAGAAAGCGCTTGGATGGTTGAACAAAGGAGCTGAACCAACACTTGTAGTACGTCGTATTCTCTCTTATGAGGGAGTTCTCCTCAGAAAGCATCTTCAGGGTGGAGTTGCAAAGGGAGCCCTTACTCAGGAGCAGGCTGATCAGAAATTCGAGGCTTGGAAAGTTCAGAGAGATGCAAAGATCAATGCAAAGAAAGACGGTATTTCACAGGTAGCTGCTGCCGCTGAAAAGGATGCTCTTGCTGCTGAGGCAAAGGTTAACCAAGAAAGAGCAGAGGCTTTGGCAAAGAAGAAAGCTGAGGCTGAGGAGGCTGCAAGAGCCGCTGCTGAAGCTGCTGCAGCAGAAAAAGCTGCTCAGGAAGCTGCAGAGGCACCTGCTGAAACAACTGAAGCATAGATTTATGTCTGAAGCAGTGCATACAGGCGGATTGAAGTCAGGAATTTTTGACGGAACCTCTGAGGGACTGCGTCAGATTGCTCAGGTGTTGAAATCCAATGGAGCAAATGGCGAGTTGATATTCAGTTTTCGCGACATGGATCCTGAGGATTTGGATATTGAAGAACCGGTGTTCATCTTCTTTGATGGACTTCCGGTTCCTTTTTATATAGATTCATTTTCAAAAAAAGGGAAATCAAAAGCTGTAGTGAGTTTGGCTGACATACGTACATATGAAGACGCATGTGAGCTGGCGGGTAAAGGTGTATTTGCTGAGAGCGCTTTGTACGATGATGATAAGGAAGACGGACTGTCATCTTTGACTGGCTGGAAAGTGCTGGACAGAAGCAGCACCATCATCGGCACGATTGACAGCTATATTGATATTCCTGGCAATCCTTGTATTGAAGTTTCGCTAAGTAATAATCTGAAAGAAAAATCTTCGTGCGGCGGAACTGTTATGATTCCTTTGCACGAAGATCTGATATTGTCTGTTGACAGTCAGTCAAATGAAATAGTTATGGAAATTCCTGAAGGCCTGATTTAAATTTATATCCGTTTTATAATATCTTCAGGCTTTATATCGTTCATACATTTGAAATCTCCGCGAGTGCATACTCCCTCTCCGTAAATGGAGCACGGCCGGCAAGGCAATTCCACTTGTACAAAGTCTTTGGAGGCATCTTCACCATAACCGAAAAAGCCGGCGGCAGGATGTGTAGCGCCCCATACAGAGATAGTTCTCGTCCCAACCAGGGAAGCCATGTGCATTGCTCCTGAATCCATAGTTATAAGGGCATTAAGGTTTGATATCAGCGCTATTTCACCTTGAATGTCAGTTTTGCCGAAAACGGAAGTTACATTTTTATACATCTCTTCCATCTTCATAGCATAATCCTTTTCTTTTCCAGGGCCTCCGAAAATAAAGACACGTTCAAATTTTTCAGAAAGCATACGGATAAGTTCACTGCGTTTTTCTTCAGGGTAAATCTTTATCTCCTTACTGGCAAACGGAGCGAATCCTATCCATCCCGATGTGTCATGTCCGCTCGCTTCAAGTTCTCCAGCAAATCCTTCCGGTACCGGCAGTATCTTTCTGGAAACTACAGGGTCAGCGACAGGAAATCCCAGCCTCGCAAATACATCGCAGAAACGCAGTACATTATGCCGTATAGGTATTATATCTGTTCCCTTCATTCGCTTGAGTCTGCGTCTCAACTTTCTCTCCTTATCAAGGACCGCTACTTTTGCTCCCTTAAATCTAAGGCTGTTCCGGATTAATTTACCTCGTATAGTATTGTGGATATCAGCGACATAGTCAATATCCATTGATTTAAGTGTCTTAATAAGCTGTAGCAGAGACTTGAAATTACCAGGATCTCCCAAGGTAATTACTTGGGAGTCCGGTACAGTTTCATAGAATTTCGCAAACTTTTTCTTGGTCGCGATTGTTATTCTCAGGGACGGATATTGTTTCCTTAAAGCTATGATCGAATGAAGACTCATCGCTACATCACCCATAAGAGAAAACCTTATGATAAGCATGTGTCCGCCCTGACGGGAACCGCTCTTGTCGTATTCCATCAGCATAAAGGTTATTTAGATGCGTAAAGTACAGGATTAAGGCTTGGATCGTTGTACATCTTCATCTGTTTGTAAACCTTCATATATTTTGCTCCTGAAGCAATGTCTTCAAGTAGTTCTGTAATACCCTGTGTCAGGTCTTTTCTCTGCTGAAGCAGAACAGAAAGCTTTTCCTGACATTTCCCGAGATGTTCTGCAGAAGCATCATTGCGGGAAGCTTCTATCTGCATATGGTAAATCTTCAGAGCAAGAATCGACAGTCTGTCAATAGCCCAGGCCGGTGTTTCCGTATTTACCTTGGCATCAGGTGCTGTCCTGACATTCTTGTATTTGTCAAGATACCAGGAGTCGATATATTCTACCATATCTGTCCTTTCCTGGTTTGAGCGGTCAATCCATCTTTTTATTTCCAATGCTTTCACAGGGTCAATGGCTGGATCACGGATTATATCTTCCAAATGCCACTGGACTGTGTCTATCCAGCATTTCCTGTAAAGAAGAAACTCAAGAGTCCCTGCTGAATAAGGATTTTCACACTGTCTGTTTATATCATCATATTTGTGATAATCTGCTATGACAGAGTCAAAAAGGTCGTTGAATTGTAGTGGGTTCATATTAGTTATCTGATTAAAAGTGCGTAAATGGTTTTGGGTCAGGTTTAGTACACGCACTTGCCGCAGGAAATGATGTCAGCTTTTTTAGTAAGAGATGGCAACATTTCCTGTAAAGTCATCCATACAGAATGTCTTCTGCATAGTCACTCCTTCAGGAGTATTGAGACTGAAGTCTATATATTGTATGCTTCCAAGTTTTGAAAGGTCAAAAGACTGCCATGATGTCACAAGAGAGTCGGTTCCTGCAACTTTACCGCGTCCTTTCCCTGCAAGAAGGAAGTCAGCCGAGCCTGTTTTTTGTCCGTTGAGATAGCCTGTAGCTGTCAGAGTATAGTCACCGGTAAGGTTGAACTCGGTACCGCTCTCGCCTGTAATTGCAAGTACAGTGGCAACGCTGTTGTTCACCTTTATTCCTGTGACATTGAAAGATCCTACTCCGGAACCGCTGAAGACAATATCGTGCTTGCCCATATTTTCCCTTCCGTTGTCAAGGAAAAACATAAAGGTCTTGCTGCTGTTGGCTCCAGTCTTGCCGTAGGCGCTATACTTGCCCGGCTCATTCTGCTCAGGTTCCTGAACATCTCCGGCTTTCGGATTTTCAGTATCCGTATCTTCTTGTTTTTCAGGTCTCTGCCATACCTGACGCGAAAGAACAAATCCACCGTAAAGATTTGCATCCATGTGTTTGTTGTAATACTCTATATATGATACAGGAAGAACACCTGTAGGGTCTGTAACGACACCGGCCTCATTCTTGGCCTGAAGAAGAAGGTTGTGGTCAATATAGCAGCCGTTGTCTGCATCATCCTTGAAAAGGTCCGTGTCGTTTTTATATTCGAATGAATCGACAAAAACGCCGCTCATCTGGTAAGTCGGACCGTCTTTCATACAAGCAGTCAGTGCAGATACAGCAGTAATGGCTACAAAGATTTTATTCATCTTTCCTTTTAGTTTCATAATAATTTTGCTAATATAATAAATAATTGTTACAAATATGTATTTCCGCTACTTTGACTGCAGGTCCAGTCAGCCATACATCCGCGAATCCGCCGTTTCCATCAGGCTTGAAATCGACAGAAAGGCTGTCATTCAATGCTTTTACAGCGACTATGGTTCTTCCGTTGCAGTCTGGATGCCATATTTCGGGGTATTTTATGGAAGCTGCCAGTGCACAGGCAGTTATACCTGTACCGCAGGCGCAAGTCTCATCTTCAACTCCTTTTTCATAAGTTCTCACACGTAGTATTTCGTTTCTGTCTCCGCAGTGCAGAACCTGTGCAAAATTTGCATTTACTCCCTCTGGTGCATAAATGCTGTCATATCTTATTTCCCGGCCTTTTTTTACAATATCAAGACTGTCCAGATTTTCTACAAACCGTACTGCATGTCTCGTTCCTGTATCTATAAACCAGGAATTCTCATTTTCTTGCTTGACGCAGCTCACATTTTTCATCTTAAGCCTTACGATTTTTCTATTTCCGCTGTCTTCAAGCAGTTCGGCAGTGTGAAAACCGTCCGCAGCCTCGAAGTCAAAACTCCTGAATCCCAAATCTGCGGCAAAGGCTACGATACATCTTCCGCCGTTTCCGCACATCATTCCTCCTGATCCGTCAGAATTGTAATATACCATCCTGAAATCATATTTTGCACTTTTTTCCAGAAGCATCAGACCGTCTGCCCCGATGCCATAATGCCTGTCGCACAGACGCTTTATGTCCGAAACATTCAGGTTTATGTGTCCGTCCCTGTTGTCTGCGACAAGAAAATCGTTTCCTGCTCCCTGATATTTATAAAAAATCATCGCCATTAAAATTAAATGTACCGAGTCAGATACTTTTGCCGGTCTCCTTTTCAAGCAGTCTGCCAAGCAGTTTCAGCCCGTTGCATATTTTCTCTTCGCTCATAAAAGAAAAATTAAGTCGCATTGTATTCAGACCGTCTTTTCCGGGAATGCGTTTCCCTCCAATCCATTCCGTGTTGAAAAATGCCCCTGCTACATATGCCACACCACTGTTCAGGGCAGTATCATAGAATTTTACAGAATCGAAATTATCCGGCAGCGTCAGGAAAAGGAAAAGTCCCCCTTCAGGATGAGTCCATCTGACGCCTTCCGGCATGTTTTCCTCCAGCATGGAAAGCATTAGATCCCTTTTCCTCTTATAAAGCGCAATGCTTTCTTTCAGATTTTTTTCCATCAGTCCTGAAGCCAGGAATCTGGCTGCGACATATTGGTCAAATACTGGAGGACAGAGATCAAGAGACTGCTTGCATACATAAATTTGGTCCAGAAGCGCAGGGTTTCCAAATATCCATCCAAGTCTGAATCCGGGTGCCATTATTTTGGAAAAAGAGCCGAGATGGAGGACAATGTCTGGATCAAGAGAATATATGGTGGGTATATCCTTCCCCTCGTACCTGAGTTCCCTGTAGGGGCTGTCTTCTACTATAAGAAACCCGTATTCACGGGCAATTTCTACAAGAATTTCCCTTTCTTTCAGAGTCAGAGTCTCACCTGACGGATTCTGGAAATCAGGAATCATATACAGGAATTTGATCTTTTTACCTTCAGACAAAGCCTTTTCTGCTGCATGTCTGTATGACTGGCGGAATATTTCCGGGTCCGGATCATAAGATATGCCTCTGATATCGGCTCTGTATGAACTGAAAGACTGGAGCGCTCCGAGGTATGACGGATTTGACGTAAGTATCACATCGCCTGGGTCTGTCAGTATGCGGGTACACACATCTATCCCTTGCTGGGAAGATGATGTTATCTGTATTCTTTCCACCGGAATTCCATGCTTTTGCGAAAGAGCTTCCCGTAATTCAGTAACTCCTTGCGTAGCACCATATTGGAAAGCCTGTCCTCTTTTTTCTGAAATCACTTCTGACATGACTTCACGGAAAGTCTCCAAAGGGAAAGTCTCCGCTGACGGATATCCTCCGGCAAATGAATAAATGGAATTCAGGTCGACCTTCTTGAAAATATCCCTTACAGGTGACCTGAAAAAAGATTCCGTATCTTTTGAAAATAAATAATCGTACATTTTATGCATCAGTCTCGCAGGACGGATTCAAGAGAGACAGATGCATCTGTCTTTCCGTCCCGGTATTTCACAATAACAGGAGTGTAAAGATGAATGCCTTTTTCTGCACCAGGCCCTTTTGAGACAGGTCTGCTTCCTGCTACAACTACGGCTCCTTTCGGGACAATCATTCTGCCGGATTCATCCGCCTTTATAAACTCCCCTGTAGTGGCATCAAATATTGATGTGGAGGAATTTATTATGACACCTGTTCCAATAACTGCATTCTCGCGAACAAGAGTTCCTTCGTAAATTCCGCAGTTGCCGCCGATGAAAACATTGTCCTCAATAATTACCGGCAATGCACCTACCGGCTCGAGAACTCCTCCGAGCTGGGAAGCGGCTGACAGATGTACGTGCCTGCCGACCTGTGCGCATGATCCTACAAGAGCGTGGGAGTCTATCATAGTATCACTGTCAACATAAGCTCCTATATTGATGTATGATGGTGGCATGACGATTACCGATGGCGCAAGGTAAGCTCCGGATCTGACAGAACTTCCTCCTGGAACTATTCTGACTTTGTCCTCAAGTGACATCCTACGCGCAGGAATTGTATCCTTATCAAAAAACGAAAATCCCCCGTTGCTCATATCCGTCATTTTTCCATAACGGAATCCATTGAGAATCACTTCTTTTACCCAGGAATTTACAACCCATTCACCGTTTTTCTTTTCTGCAACCCTGATTTCACCTTTTTCAAGAGCGAGGCATATTTCGTAAAATTTTTGAAGTTCTGTATTGTTGTCCATAGTAAATTAGTATTGCATTTAAACAGTTTCCAAGTCACGACCTTCAGGTTAACTGAGTCCTAAATCTGTGATAGTGCGCTGCATAGTAGTATGTGTAGCTTCTGATGAAGGTGTTAGAGGGAGTCTCAATTCGTTTGATATCAGTCTCATAGCTGCAAGACCAGCTTTTACTGGAATAGGGTTGCTCTCTATGAAGCAGTTCCTGAAAAGAGGGGAGAGCCTGTGATGGAGTTCCCTTGCTGTGGCAATATCGTTGCGGAGCAGGGCTTCTGTGAGACATACCATGAGTTCGGGAGCAATGTTTGATGCTACGCTTATTACACCTGATGCTCCGGTTGCCATCAGCGACAGAGTTTCGTCATCATTGCCGCTGAGAACGGAAAATCCTTCCGGAGCATTCCTGATGATTTCGGATATCTGCGAATAATTTCCGGATGCTTCCTTTATAGCGACTATGTTTTCTATTTCCGCGAGCCGTAGAGCTGTCTCTGCAGTCATATTGGAGCCAGTCCTACCTGGAACATTATACATTACTATCGGTTTATCAGAAGATTCAGCTACGGCTTTGAAATATTCGTATAGGCCGGTCTGTGTAGGCTTGTTGTAATATGGAACCACTATGAGGAATGCATCCGCGCCGTGGCTTTCAAGCAACTTTATGCTTTTTATAGTCCCTGACAGAGAATTTGTTCCGCCTCCAGCTATTATGGTTTTACCTTGCCCCAATTCTTTGGATATTTCCAGAATCCTTATTTTTTCATTCTCGTCAAGGCACGGGGTTTCTCCTGTTGTGCCAAGTGGTACGAGAAAATGAATTCCAGCAGCTATTTGCCTTTCGAGAAGTCTGGCAAAAGCATCATAGTCCACATTTCCGTTGCGGAAAGGAGTTACGAGTGCAGTGCCGCACCCTTTCAAACTGAGAGTTTTCATACCGTTTTCCTATTTGAAAATAATGTCTTTGAAGTCAAAGACTCCAGTGAATTTTTCTGTCTTCAAAGCAGCTTCGACGGCACCTTGAGCAAACCCTTCTCTGGAGAATGCCTCATGTGTGATTGTTATCCTGTCGTTTGAGCCTTCAAAACCTATAGAGTGTATTCCTGGTATTTCTCCGCACCTTACTGACTGTATATCAGTGTGTACATTCATGTTGGCATCAACTATTTCCCCCAGTGTCTTTGCTGTGCCGCTAGGGGCGTCAAGCTTGTGGCAATGATGCTTTTCAATTATATATGGACTGTATCCTCCTGTTTGGCCCATCATTTCAGATACAAAGCCGGCGAGAGCAAAGAATATATTTACGCCTATGGAGAAATTGGAAGCGTAAATCATTGTAGTGCCGCATTTTTCGAAATATGATGTAACTTCATCCCTGATATCATTCCATCCGGTAGTTCCTACTACTACAGCCTTGAAATTTTCAGCAAGAAAACGGTAGTTTTCCCGGAATGCTGCAGGTGTGGTAAAGTCAATGCAGACACTTTCGGCAGCAAGGCCTTTGTCAAATGTTTTTATATCCTCGCTTTTTCCCGAACATTCAATACCCTTTTCCTCCAGGACTTTTTCGACCATCCGGCCCATTTTCCCGTATCCGCTTATTGCTATTTTCATATTTCCTCCTTTTCAAAAAGATAATGGTGAATCTGCTGCATCACATCATTGAGGGCCGGTCTGTCAATGACGAAACTTATATTCACATAGGAAGCGCCCTGTGAAATCATATAGATTTTGCAGTCTCTCAACGGCGCAAATGTCTTTTTGAGCAGTCCGTTGAGGTTTATTATATTTTTCCCTATGATAGAAATCTGTGATTTGTCATTATCAACGACAACATCGGCAAACTCAGATAACTGGGAGATTACATTTTCTATATTCTGTCCCGAATCTACAGTTACTGATATATTAGCCTCAGATGTACTGATCAGATCGACAGAAACTTTATTTTCACTGAAAATTTCGAAGACCTTCTTCAGAAAACCTGATACATTGATCATCTTTGTCGAGAAAATGTTGATTACATTTATATTTTCCTTGCAGGAAACAGATTTTACCCCGTCCTCTATGAAAGAACTCTGTAGTATTGCTGTCCCTTCTCCCGCAGGATTCATAGAGTTCAGCACGTAAATCGGAATGTTTTTCTTAACGGCAGGCTCAATTGTCAGAGGGTGCAGCACTTTTGCTCCGAAGTGAGCCATTTCAGCGGCTTCTTCAAAAGAAATTTGCCTGAGACACTTTGTGTTTTTTACACGTCTGGGATCTGCTGTCCTGACTCCATCAACGTCTGTCCAGATTTCAATGCGTTCAGCATCTGCCGCCATGCCGATAAGAGATGCTGAATAGTCGGACCCTCCTCGGCCCAATACAGTAGGCTCTCCGTCAGAAGTCGCTGATACAAAACCCTGTGTGATGATTGCATCTGCATTTGAAGCAGCTTCGGCTACTTTGCCAGGGACAATCCTTGTGATTTCGTCGTTCAAAGGCTCTCCTTTCAGGTAATTCTTGCCGGTTATTATCATTTCCCTTGCATCAAGGTATGCAGTCCGGATGCCTCCTGCATTCAATGCGCAGTATATTATGTTGGAAGAAAGATATTCTCCTGTAGATATTATTACAGCCTTGCTTCTGTCGGAAAGTTCTCCGAGGGAGCATACTGCGCTTGTAAAAGAATCCAAAGAGTCACAGATGCCGTTGATTTTTTCTTCGGCAAGCATCCTGTATTCACTATTGTTTCCCAGAAGTTCTTCTGCAAGTTCCAGATGTCTTGCCCTGAGCTGCGAAAGCAGTCTTGCCGTTTCCTCCCGGTTTCTGGAAGCTGCGGTTTCCGATATCTTGTACAGAAGGTCTGTGACTTTTGACAGAGCTGACACTACTACTAACGGTTTCTCTTCAAGCCTGTCTCTTATTATTCCTATGGCGCGTGTTATCGCTTCATAGTTGGCGACCGAAGTGCCGCCGAATTTCATAATTATCATATTGTCGTTCTTTCCTTGTTTGACAGCAAGTGGAATATCCTGATATAATTGTTCCTGGCTGTTTCTATTTCACTCATTTTTATCTGCTCGGAATCCGTATGGGCTACAAGTATCGACCCAGGTCCGTACAATATCTTTTCTTTAAAGTTGTTCAGCTGCGGGGCATCGCTGCCAAACGCTACTGTTCCTGTTTCAAATCCGTCCAGTGTCAGGTATGAAGATGGCGTATCTCCTCCGAAAGATTTTATCTCGATATCCTTGCTTCTCTGGCTTTCCATATATTCACATACTTGTCTGTCACTTGAGAATGTTGTTCTGAAGTATATCCTGAAGACCAGATGGCCGCTAAGTATATTCTGAGGATTTCCACTCTCCAGTTTGCCTATGTTCCAAGTAGTTTCCCCTAATATGGGATCATCGGCAAAGTCTGTGTCATTCAGTCTGTTGACAAATTCTACGAACTTTATGACTGCGCTTTTACCGTACTGCGGATAGCCTGAATGGCAGCTTTCCCCCTTTATTGTCACTTCAAAAGCTTTTGTCCCTTTGCTTGCCGATGTCATCATGTTGTCTGTAGGCTCTCCTACGATCACATATTTGCCTCCGGGATGCGACTTGCTGAAGTGTTTGGCTCCGAATGAACCTGTTTCCTCTCCAGACAGCAGCAACAGGCCGAAGCCTCTGCATCCTTCTTTTTCAAGTTCCAGACAAGCACTGTACATTGAAAATATCTGCCCTTTTGCATCACAACTTCCACGACCTTTTATGACAATATCTCCATCTCCGGCAGTTTCAGTAACGGGTGGAATATACGGAGGAACAGTGTCCATATGTGTGCAGAACACTATTTCAGGAGTTCCCCAGCTGAAAAGAAGGTTTGCAGTACCATCCCCCACATCAAACCTTTCTACAGAGCATTTGCCGGTAACCAGCCGGCATTCCAGGAAGTCGGCAAATTCCGCTTCTTTTGATGAAGTGGAATCTATATCAAGCATTTCTGTGAAAAGTTTCAAGTCCATAATTAATCGGTGTTAACTTACAAAGTTACCTATAAAAATCCGGATGGCAAAAAATAGAGGGCCTGTTTTGAAATTTTTCAAAACAGGCCCTCTATTTTTTTAGTTCGTCCGGCACGAACATACTCTAACGGGTGCAAGTCCCTAAACCGCCCTGATAGTGGGAAGGTTACAGC
>URDD01000072.1 GCA_900546395.1 uncultured Bacteroidales bacterium
GTTCTCTTCTTTTTTATATACCAGTCCGTTTTCTTAACCAAGGTAGATAATTTCCTTGTAAAGAAGCCCACAAGTACTGCAACGATAAAAGCAATGCCATAATAGATTAATGGTAGAGTATCTATGGTCGCATCCTTTGTCGTAAGCAGGACTACGCATACAGACATATTGACGATTAGCAGTCCAACGAAATAACCTACTCTCTTTATATCAGTTAGTTTATCAATATTAATTGAAATTGCCTTTAACGGCGTGCCAATCAGCAATAATCCTAAGTATGTTCCTGCAATAAGTGTGGCAACTCCTGAACCAATCAATGATAGATTCATCGGAGTATCTGTTAATATCAGCATTAAGAAGAATGCCACAAACAACAGCAAGACGAGTGAAATGGAAATGATGTACTTCTTCATAACTAAATTGCGATTTATCGGTATAAATATAAGAAATAATCTTCTTCTTTATAACTGTATATTACAAGAATTCTTGTAATATCGTTTATACTCTTTCGTATGATTATCTATTACTTATCGGAGAAGCATATACTTTGGGATTATCTGAAAGAGCTTTGTGAGCAGAAAAAGTTCAGAAATAAGCGGACAGTAATCGGATTTAGTAAACTGTACTCACAAAAAACATGATGGTTGCAATATAGCAGTCGAAGGTTCAATTCCAGAGCATGGCCGGCTGCGACTTCATAAGCTTATAAATGACAGAACCTACTCTTTTGGGTTGGTTTCACTTTTGTCATGATCACCAACCAATAATGGTAATTATACTGAAATTACCGGTTGATTTGCGTTTTTCCATACTTTGGTCCGGAAAACATACCCTTTTCCCGGACGAAATGCTTTTTCCCAGTTTTATCCGGAAAAACAGGCCTTTTTACGGATACCAGGAGGAGGGAAGCCAAAATGGAAGAAAAGGGGTATAACTGGTTTCTATATTAAGCCAGCTTTATGGAACATATCCTTATATTTCTCAGCCTTTTTATCGAGAGACAGGGGATATGCCCTGGAGGATGATGGCATCCTGAAGAACTTTATATGGCGACTGCTGCCGGATTTGTCTGTAAAGCAGAATTCTGTGCTTTCTCCGGTCAAAGGTGCTTTGCAGCCAAAAACCGAGCATACATTATCTGTTGCTTTTTCTCCGGTTGTAACTATTGTCTCGCATAGGGGAATCAAAAATAATAATTCCTTGAGGTCAGTTCTTTCAACGACCTCAAGGAATTTATCTGATGCATTGTCTTTGAGACGAACTACTTTTGTAGCACTGTCATAAAGAGCGATGCCCTTGTCTTTGCAAAACTCAATAATTCTTTCCCTGTCGAATTTCTTTTCATTTTCAGTTATGAAATGCTGTCTGTCTGAAAAGAAAACGATGCCGAAAATCCTCCACATATCGTTTATGAAGTTCGGATAGAAGAACTCCATTGACCACTTTTCTTTTTTTGGAGGGAAACTGCCGAGCATAAGGATACGGGCATTTTCCGGAAGAAAAGGGTGAAGAGGGTGAGTTTCGATTTCTTTCATGTCAGATGAAACAGCTTATTTAAGCTTATCTCCGTTCATTGTTGTCAGGAACTCTTCGTTGGAAACGGTTTTTTCCATTCTGTCCTTAAGGAACTCCATTGCTTCTACAGAATTCATATCTGCAAGATAGTTGCGCAGAATCCATATTCTGTTTGTCTGCTCCTGCGTATATAGCAGATCATCACGTCTGGTGCTGCTCAAAGTTACATCCACTGCAGGGAAGATACGTTTGTTTGCGAGCTTTCTGTCAAGCTGCAGTTCCATATTTCCGGTTCCTTTGAATTCTTCAAAAATAACGTCATCCATTTTGGAGCCGGTCTCAGTCAGGGCTGTCGCAATAATGGTAAGAGAACCGCCGTCCTCAATGTTGCGGGCTGCTCCGAAGAATCTCTTAGGCTTGTGTAGAGCATTTGCATCAACGCCTCCGGAGAGAACTTTACCCGATGCTGGCTGAACCGTATTGTATGCTCTTGCAAGTCTTGTAATAGAATCAAGGAATATTACAACGTCGTGACCGCACTCCACCATTCTCTTTGCTTTTTCCAAAACCATATTAGCTACCTTGACATGTCTTTCTGCCGGTTCGTCAAAAGTAGAAGCGACAACTTCAGCTTTTACACTCCTGGCCATATCTGTAACTTCCTCAGGTCTTTCGTCTATCAGAAGGACAATCATGTATGCTTCCGGATGATTGTCTGCGATTGCATTGGCTATAGACTTGAGAAGCATTGTCTTACCTGTCTTCGGCTGGGCTACAATAAGGGCTCTCTGTCCTTTTCCTATAGGTGTGAACATATCCACTATGCGGCAGGAAAGATCATTGTGTCCGTTTCCAAGCAGAGTGAATTTTTCATTAGGGAACAAGGGCGTAAGGAAATCAAACGGGATTCTGTCCCTTATGAATTCCGGCGTACGTCCGTTGATATATTTGATTTTTACCAGAGGAAAGTACTTGTCTCCTTCTTTCGGAGGCCTGATTTCGCCTGTAACAGTATCTCCTGTCTTAAGAGCATTTGACTTGATCTGTCCTTGCGAAACGTAGATATCGTCAGGGGAGTTAAGGTAGTTGTAGTCTGAAGATCTCAGGAATCCGTATCCGTCAGGCATTATTTCCAAAACTCCGGTAGCTTCAATAGTACCTTCGAATTCGATTTTCGGCTGCTGCTGTTTTTGGAATTGCTGGTTTCTCTGGAACTTGCTGTCCTGCTGGTAATTGTTCTGGTTTTTCTTTTCCCACTGTGCAGCCTGGCGATTCAGATTCTGATTTATGGTTTGCTGCTGTCCTTGTGATACTGCAGATTGGTTTTGTTCTTGAGCCTCTTTTTCAGAAACTTTTTCTGAGTTAACTTTCTCTTTGACCGGCTCTACGGATGATGTTTCAGGCAGTTCCGGTGCGGTCTGCTGTTTCTGTATTCTTGTGCGCGGTTTTCGTCCCTGCGCTGTCTTTGGCTTTTCTTTTTCTTCAACGGCAGGCTGAGTAGTCTGCTCTGAAAGTTCTTTTTTTTCAGCAAGTGGCTGTTTTGAAGCCTGGTCTTGTTTTTCTATTTTGGCTTCTTCTTTATTTACCATTACCGAAGTCTTTGTTGCTGCAGTTTCATCTGAGGCAGCTTTCGATTTGCGGCCCTTTTTCTTGTTCTGCTTGGTTTCTTCGGTATTGTTGTCTTTCTTCTCCTTGGTTTCAGTCGTATTTTGTTCAGTATTTTTGGCTTCTTCAGCATTTACAACTGTTTCTGTTTGAGGGTTTTTACGTGGTCTTCCTCTTTTCTTTGCAGTTTTTTCCGGTTCTTTCTGCGAGTCCAAAACTGCCTCCTTATCAAGAATCTCATAGACAAGATCGTCTTTGTCTTTCTTTTTCGCCCCTTTGATGCCGAGTTCTTCCGCAATAGACAGAAGTTTTTCGTCACTCATCTCTTTCAGCTCGAAAATCTTATGCATATTATAGTGTTTGATGTAATTGAATTCTTTAAAAGAATGAAATGAATTTTCATTCCAAGACTTTGCAAAGTTAAATATAAATATCAAATATGCAATATTGATTCCTAGAAATTGTTATCCCAGAAGCTGCTGCTCTTTTTAAATCTGAGCAAATCTGCCAAAGCCGCGGCATTTGCAGCAATACGGAAACTCCACTGCTGCCATTTTCCCATTGGAATCCATGATACATCGATATTGAAACAGTGTAGGCTATACTGTGCACTGAGCTGAGTTGTAGTAAGCTTCATGGCCATAAGGTCAAATCCAGTACTTAGATTGACACTTAATGCTGGAGTTATCTTAATATTTCCGTTAAGATTCAATGTCTGTGTATGCCGGTGATTTGTTATCCTATGACCGTTGGAAAACTGGTAGCTTCGAGAGTAGTTATAGCTATAACTTATATTTACTGACCACGGAGAATTGGGATTCATATAATATAGCCATCCCCCCGGAATATATTCACCTGTTACCGGATGATAATATATTCTGGTATAGCTGTCTGCAGGACCTGCAGATTCACCGCTTCCGTCATTTCCGTTGATTTTTCCTTCTCCTGAGAAGGAGTATGAAAGGGAAGCGCTGGCTCCTGTAAGTCGCAGCGGTTTGGACCAGCCTTCTGTCTGTACATTGAACTTAGCTATTTTCTGGCCGCGTTCATTTACTGCATAAGGATCGAAATTCACATTTGCACTGATTCCGAGTTTTCCGAAGACAGAAGTATTCATTGATATTCCTATGTTGCTAAGATTCAAGGAATCGGCAAGGAAGTTATATCCTGTAGATATATTCAGGTTATCTATAAGTTTGATTTTCTTCATTCCGGTGCCAGTCGTGTCACGTAGATTTCTGACCTTGGCTTCAAGGTTGTTTCCGATTGATATATTCATACTTGCCGTTTTGCCTTTTCCTGGTACGGAATTTATCTGACCGGCGTATATATTATAGTCAAGGCTTCTGGCCACTCCGTTCTTGTCCGTGTAGTTCAGAGTCCTCCATCCGTTGAAATGAGTTCCTTTTTCAGGACTGAAATTGAATGAAAGACTTGGAGATATCACATGTCTGATAGCCTGTATTTTACGGTGCTTTCCAAAATTGAACATACCATAAAGTCTGGTATTCAGGGAAATACCTCCTGAATAATTATGTGTTGCCCCGAATGTGCTGAAAAACCCTCCTTTTACGTCTTCGACTTTGTCTGTTTCAGGATTATATACTTTTTCCGTCTTGTCGAAGAACCAGTTCATGCCATACGTAATGCTTGGATTTATATTAATGTATTTGAACAGAGTAAAATTAGGCAGTCCAATCTGGAAGTTGTGTGACATTCCATTCTGGAACTTTTCGCCGAACCCTGGCTTCATGAACTCGGATGCCTTGAAGTTGATTCTGTTCTGAAGCGTTGTGTTATATGATAGGGAGAACTGTTCGTACAGCTTTTCCTTGCCGACCCTGTTTTTCCGTTTGAATGGATAAAACCTGGATACTGAAAATGTAAGGTTAGGCAAAGTGAATGAATATGAGCTGTCTCGTGAGTTCTGATTATGAAGTATGTTGGCAGAAAGGTTGAATTTGCCATTCCAGTTTTTCGAGTAGGAAATCGAAGACTGTATAACATTCTGCAATGCCTCGTTCACAGAGGTCGAGTTAAACCTGTTGTTTGACGGACTGGAAAAGTTTACGGATGCGGTGAACGATGTCCCGGGGCGAGCCTTTGGATCCTGAGAGTGACTCCATCTTACGCCGAAGTTTCTGGTCTGGAAGAAGTCTGTACTTCCTTTTTCTCCTGTCTGGTCATTTGACAGAGTAAGGGCAAAAGTTCCGTTAAACTTGTAATTAACTTTATATCTGGAGTTTAGGTCAACAGCCCATGATCCGAGCGTGTATATGTCTCCTGTAAGGGAAAGGTCGAAATAGTCTCCTATTACAAAGTACATTCCCAAGTCCCTAAGGTAAAATCCGCGAGCGCTTTCTTCTCCGAAAGTAGGCATCAGCAGGCCCGTAGCCCTGTCCGGCCTTTTGGGGATGAATCCGAATGGCAGGGCGACCGGTAGCGGAACGTCTTCAATTACAGGATATGCCGGACCGAATACGGTACGCTGGGACGGTTTTGTCATCACTTTGGCCGCTGTAAGATGCAGATAGTAGTGCGGATGCTCGCAGTCGCAGACAGTATATTTTCCACTGGTAATGTTGATTGACTGGTCTGGCATCATCTTTATGTTCTTGCCATGAAGTATTCCCTCCTGCTCTTGTGTTACCATATTTGTGATAACGGCTTTGCGAGTGTCAAAATTATATTTAACCTGTTCCATGCTGTATGTTTTTCCGTTATCCTCCATTTTCGGGAGTCCATTGACATTTCCGGTAGAATCTGCAGTTCCTCTTGCAAAGACGGTTTGAGTCTGCAGGTCATATTCCATATAGTCTGCAGAAAGCTTCATATTACCATAAGTCACCGATACATCTCCATAGTAATATATCATTTTCTTTCCGTCAGAGAAGTCTTCTATAATCGAGTCCCTGGCGGCTGAGAATGCCGGCCTGTCAAGTGAACTTTTGCTCAGTAAATCCAATGAATCGGATACTGCAACAGAATCTGCCAGAGCGATAGAGTCCATTGCTGCACGGGCAGAATCAGAAATTTGAGGCATTGTATCCAGTACCTGTTCGGCCTCTGCTTTTTTCTGTCTGACCCTTCGCGATCTCCTGTCGTCCTGGGAAGCTACAGATAAAGAACTGATAATCAGAAAGGCAATAATTCCGAAGACCAGCTTTTGAATATATGTATGATTATTACGCAAATTTTTCATAATTTTGCAAGGTGCAAAAGTAACACTAATTTCAATAAATGCAAAACGGGGATACTTGAAATGGGTATAAAAAATATGATGATTGCACTCTCTGCCGCATTTGCAATGCTTGTTACTGCATTCAGTGCAGGTGCGCAGGAGTATAATGGAGGACGGCTGAAACTCAGGACGGTTGTGCTTGATCCGGGGCACGGAGGAAAGGATGCAGGATGTGTAAGCAAGGACAGGCGCACATATGAGAAAAATCTGACATTGGCTATTGCCAAATCATTGGGAGCCAAAATCAAGGAGGCTTATCCAGATGTCAGGGTATTTTATACCCGAATGTCCGATAAATATCTGACACTTAATGAAAGAGCTGATATTGCCAATAGGAATCATGCGGATCTTTTCATCTCTATACATATTAATGCTAACGCCAGTTCTTCCCCTAGCGGGTTTTCTGCACATATTTTCGGACGTTCAAGTGGAAAGGACAGTGATTTGTTCAAAGGAAATATGGATGTCTGCAGGAGAGAAAACTCAGTTATTCTTCTTGAAGATGACTATACGACCAAATATCAGGGCTTTGATCCTAATGATCCTGAATCGTTTATTTTTTTCAATCTGATGCAGAATGCAAATTATGAGCAGAGCCTTATCTTTGCCGGAGATGTTATTGAAGAGATGAAGGGTGGCCCCATAGTCAAGAATAGAGGGGTGTCGCAGGATCCTTTTTTTGTTTTATGGAAAACGACAATGCCTTCAGTCTTGCTTGAGCTCGGCTTTATATCCAATACCTCGGATTTGAGAGCATTGAATACTGAGAGAGCCAGAAACGACATATCTTCTCGTATATTTGAAGCTTTTAAAAAATTCAAGAACAAGTATGACAGCAGTATAGACTATTCTGTCGTTTCCGAATCAGCTGCAAATTCACATAGTCTGGAGAATAAGACATCTGTTACAGCTGGGAAAATCCGTTATGGCGTACAGGTTATGGCTGTCAGCAGAAAACTTTCTCCGGAAGACAAGTCTTTTAAGGGATATAAACCATTGGTGATAAAAACTGGCAATATATATAAATATATTATATGTGTAACAGATTCGGAAAATGAGGCCAAAGCGTCCCTGCGTACTGCCGCCGCTAAATTTCCCGGTGCCTTTGCCGTTGAGATCAAGGGTGACAGTATATCAAGAATACGTTAAACTGATAAAGAATATATAACGCAATGAAAGTTAGTAAAGAGTTGAAGCTCGGATCATTTGCAATAATAGTATTATTGCTTTCTTTTTTTGTAATCAACTATTTGAGAGGAAAGGATGTGCTCAATAAGGAAATAGAACTGGTGTCAAGTTATGGAAATGTAGAAGGCTTGGTCCCATCTGATCCTGTATATATCAAAGGCTATAAGGCAGGAGCGGTATATTCTGTAAAATATAATCCTGAAACAGACCTGTTTGATGTGACCTGTTCCGTGTTGAAGAAGTTCAGGATTCCTGTTGATTCCAGGATGACTATATACAGCAGGGATATTATGGGTGGCAAGGCTATACTGATAGACTTGGGTACGTCACAAGACTGTGTGTCGGACGGATATTATCTTGAGCCTGCTTCAAAACCAGATATGATGGCATCTATATCGGATTCGGTTGTGCCGATTACTGAGCGTCTGACTTCGGCTATAAGCAATATAGATTCCGTAGCCATTTCACTAAAAGGCTTCCTTAATGAGGCTAACAGTACCAAGTTCAGCAGGACACTTGCCAATCTTGAATCTACAGTCTGCAATGCGAGGGAAGTATCTGAAATGTTAAAAGGCAAGTCTGATGAGCTGGAATCATTCATAGACAATCTGTCACTAATAAGTGACAGGCTGGGTAGTGTGGCAGTGAAGGCAGATTCGACAATGACAGACGTGATGTCTGTAGCTTCAGCGGTTGACAGTGCTGATATAGCAGGAGCAGTGGCTTCGTTCAAGACACTGCTTGATTCAATGCAGGATCCGGACGGAACAATTGGAAGACTTATATATGACGGCAAAGTCTATAGTTCTTTTGACCAGTTGCTCAAAGATGTGGATGAAGTTGTCAACAAGGTCAAGGAAAATCCACGGAAATTCATTAAGATTTCTCTCTTTTAGAGGTTAAGACCATGGCTTACAATGTAATTTGCACACGGTGCCTAATTTGAATTATTCAAAATAGTAAAAGCAATATTTATAGGCTTTTTGTTACGAAGCGATTTATAACCTATTGAATAATTGTTGATTATAAATCAGCCAAAAAGTCAGGTGTCTTAAGGCAAGAATGTAAAAAAATCATAATAATCAATAGCATTTCCGGAATTTTATTAAGATTTTTTTCACCATCTTTGTCACCGCTTTGAAAATCACCTGAAAATAAATATAAACTTCGTAATGCTTACTGAGAAACACATATTGGTTTGGAATCGTTGCCTTCAAATTATACAGCAGGTAGTGGAGCCGCAGCATTTTGCTACGTGGTTCAAGCCAATCAAGCCGGTTTCTCTGAATGAAGCAACCCTTACTGTCGAAGTTCCTACAGAGTTTTTCCGGGAGTATCTGGAAGAGTATTTTCTTGATGTCCTTAAGAAAACTTTGAAAAGGGAGCTCGGCGCTGGGGCGAAACTCCAATATATGGTCAGGCCAGTGACTGTGCAGCCGGCGATGACATATCCGGCAGCCCATGGTCATGCTCCTGTGAACCGTCCTATAGATGTAGTAGGCTCCTTTTCACAGTCTTCAAGACCAGGACCTCTTGTATTTCCCGGTACGGCAGCTCACAGAGTACAGGTTAATCCGCAGCTTAACCCCGTATATTGTTTTGGTAACCTTGTTACAGGTGAATGTAACAAGATGGGTATTACTGCAGGAGAAAGTATTTCGAATGCTCCTGGAAAGACTCCGTTCAACCCGCTGTTTCTTTTCGGTGGGCCAGGACTCGGAAAAACGCACCTTGCTCAGGCTATTGGTATTTCAATCAAGGAAAAATATCCGGAACTTGTAGTTCTTTATGTACCGGCAAACCGTTTTAAGACGCAGTATATGGATGCAGTCAGTGTCAAGAATAAGTTGACCGACTTTCTTGCGTTTTACATGAAAATGGATGTTCTGATCATTGATGATATTCAGGAATTGGTTTCGCCAGGTACACAGAATGCTTTCTTCCATATATTCAATCATCTTCACCAGTCTGGAAAGCAGTTGATATTCACCTCAGACAGATGTCCTGCTGACCTGCAGAATTTTGAAGAAAGGCTTCTTTCTCGTTTGAAGTGGGGGCTTTCTGTACAGCTGGAGAAACCTGACTTTACAACAAGGCTTACAATGTTGAAGGCAAGGTGTTTCCGTGAAGGCGTTTCTATAAATGAAGATGTACTCATCTATCTGGCAAACAGAGTAAAGACCAACTTCAGGGAACTGGAAGGTTCGCTTATATCCCTTATTGCAAGCGCTACTCTTGCACATAAGGAGATTACAATTGAAATGGCTGAAAAGATTACCGGAAACATTGTCAGCGAGCAAAGTAGTGAGGTTACTATTGATAAAGTCAAAAAGGCTGTATGTGAGTATTTCAACATTCCAGGTGAGGTACTTCTGTCGAAGACACGTAAACGCCAGATAGTTCAGGCAAGACAGATTGCTATGTATATGAGCCGGACGCTGATAAACTGTTCGCTTGCTACTATCGGCTCTCAAATCGGAGGAAAAGATCACGCTACCGTACTGCATGCATGTACAACAGTGTCGGACCTTATAACGATTGACAAGAATTTCAAGCGTTATGTTTCTGATATTGAGAAGATGCTTGTGGCGGTGAGATAAATAACACCAAAATGAAATCAGAAAGAGTACTTGAGATCTTCAAGGAGATTACCCGGGTTCCGAGAGAGTCCGGGCATGAGGAGCTTATCATAGCCTATCTCCAACAGTTCGCTGCATCTCACTCGCTTGAGTGTAAAACTGATGAGGCAGGAAATGTCTTGATTGTTAAAAATGCTTCTGAAGGCAGGGAAAATGTCCCTACGATTGTTCTTCAGAGTCATTCTGACATGGTCTGTGAGAAAAATTCAGATTCGGACCATGACTTTTCTAAGGATCCTATTAAGTATGTCATTGAAGATGGCTGGATGATTGCTCCTGACACTACTCTTGGAGCAGACTGTGGTATTGGAATGGCAGCTCAACTTGCCTTGCTGGAAAGCGATCTGCCCTCAGGACGTATTGAGTGTCTGTTTACGGTTTCTGAAGAAACCGGTCTGTTCGGAGCCAAGGCATTGAAACCTGGGTTCATATCCGGAAAGGTTCTCTTGAATCTCGATTCTGAAGATGAAGGCGAACTCTTTGTCGGCTGTGCCGGCGGACTGGATACAACAGCAGTCTTTACTTATAAAACAAAAATGTTAGAGCCTTTAACAAAAATGTTAAAGGTAAAGATATTCAATGGAACAGGAGGACACAGCGGCGATGATATAAATAAAGAGCGCAGTAATGCAGTACAGCTTCTGGCCCGTTTCCTTTATTCTGAATTGGAATATGGATTTGATTTGTGTCATATAGACGGAGGCAACAAGCGAAATGCTATTGCCAGGGAAGCAGAGGCTGTAATATGTGTAAAAGATGAGAAAGGTTTGCTTTCACGCTTTGCTTCCTTTGCAGAAGACGTAAAAGCAGAATTTGCAGTTTCCGAACCGGCTCTCTCATTTGAGTGCGTTCCTTGCGAGTGTGATTATAATTCTGCTATTGACACCCAGACAGCAACTGCTTTGGTAACATCACTTTTCTCTGCTCCGCATGGTGTACTCGCTATGAGTCTTGACATTCCAGGGTTGGTAGAGACATCTACAAACTTGGCTTCAGTCAAGATGAAGGAAAACTGTAAAATCAGGATTGGCAGCAGTCAGAGAAGTTCAATCAATTCTGCTAGGAAGGCTGCGGCTGCAAAAGTAGAAGCCGTATTCAAGCTTGCAGGTGCTGAAGTCTATCATGAATCAGAATATCCTGGATGGAAGCCTAATATGGACTCCAGGATATTGAAGGTCAGCAGAGAGTCTTATAAAAAACTATTTTCGGCTGAGCCTGTTGTGAGAGCTATCCACGCTGGCCTGGAATGCGGGCTGTTTTTAGATACTTTTCCGGATCTTGATATGATTTCATTTGGTCCGACATTGAGGGGAGTGCATGCACCTGGAGAAAGACTTGATTTGCAGTCTTTGGATAAATTTGTACTTTTGCTGAATGATATAGTTACAAATTATAAATAACCGAAAGTACAAATTACCACAGTATGACACTAGTTGCACCTTCGATGCTGTCCGCTGATTTCCTGCATCTGGACAAAGATGTAGAGATGGTTGACAAATATGCAGATATTTTTCACCTGGATATTATGGACGGTGTATTCGTTCCTAATATTTCCTATGGATTTCCTGTGGTTGAAGCCATTGCCAGGAAAGCGACAAAACTTATGGATGCCCATCTGATGATAGTACATCCTGAAAAGTATGTAGAAAGATTCGCCAAGGTGGGAGCAGGAATGCTCAGCGCCCACCTTGAAGTTATGG
>URDD01000073.1 GCA_900546395.1 uncultured Bacteroidales bacterium
TCAGTAGGATTCACTTTTCCGAAAATTGTAGGTTTTGATTTTTCTGAAATCTGCTGAAGCAAAGTTACTGCTTACAAGAGAGGAGGTGACCTCAAAGCCTTTATGGTTTCCGGTCACCTCCTCTCTATTAATTTTCCGCTTCCAGGTAAAATACAGCGCTGTCATATATCTTTACCAACTTAGGATTTATTCCTGCATTGATGAGGTAATCTCCTTTAAAAACTTTTCCTGAACCCCAGAATGATGATTTTGTAACATTGAGTTCCTTAACCATATATTCAAGTTCTGGATCCAGTCCGGAGAGACGCAACTGAGGAATAAGAGTCCGCGCCTGATACTTAAGGCAGTAAGCAAACAACACAGCACGTTTTTTGTCTTTAGACACATACATCATAGAATAGAAGTCGGAATCATACGGAGATTTTATCCTGTAAAGGTCGCCGTAATAAATCAGATCACTATACTGTTTGTAAGAAGAAATAGCCTTCTGTGCCAGTTCTTTCTCACTTTCTGCCATCTGTTTAGGCTGAAGTTCCATTCCCAGACGGCCGGAACAAGCCATATCAAAACGGAATTTCAAAGGGGTTATATTGCCTGACTGATGGTTCGGGACAGCGGAAACATGTGACCCTGTAACAAAAGCAGGATAAATAAGATTGGTTCCATACTGTATGAAAGCACGGGACAATGCCTCAGTGTTGTCGCTTGTCCAGAATTCATTGAAATACTTCAATGCTCCGTATTCGACTCGTCCTCCGCCGGAAGCGCAGGCCTGGATGAACACTTTCGGGTATTTGGCCCTTATTCTCTCCATAACTTTATAAAATCCCTGGACATATTCCACCCAGAAATGACTCTGTCTGTCCAGATATCCTGATCCGAAACTTTCAACATGCCTGTTTGCATCCCATTTGATATAATCTATGTCTCCGAGCTGCATCGTATTGTCAAAAACACTGAAAACGAAATCCTGAACTTCCGGATTTGACAAGTCAAGAAGCCACTGGTATCTCATGGTTGGCATTTCCCTGCCTTCAGCCTTGACAATCCACTCAGGATGCTTTGATGCCAGATCGCTTTTGGGGCTTACCATTTCAGGTTCTATCCATATTCCGAATTTCAGTCCTGATTTATGTGCATAATCTGCCAGATATCCTATTCCCTCCGGCAATTTGTCCTTATTGACAGACCAGTCTCCCAAAGCCTGTTTTGCATTATCCCTCTTGTATGTCTGTCCGAACCACCCGTCATCCAGCACGAAAAGATCCAGACCCATATCCTTTGCGTCATCAATCATGTCGGTGACCGTTTTAGTATCAACGTCAAAATATGCACCCTCCCAGCTGTTCAGCAGTGTAGGACATACGACAGAAGCATCATAACACCACCAGCGGCGGGCCCAGTCATGAAGATTACGGCTTGCCTGACCCGCTCCCTGGCTGCTGAAGGTATAAATCATCGGGGGAGTTATAAACGAAGATCCCTTGCCAAGTTCATATCCCGAAGCATACGGATTTATACCGGACAGGATATTTACATACCCGGTCTCGTCCATTTGAAACTGGATGCGGAAATTTCCGCTCCATGCCAATGCTCCGGCTATAACTTCTCCCGAATTTTCATCGAATGATTCAGTATTGAGGCTCAACATGAAAGATGGATTTTCCGTATGTGTGGTCCTTACACCTTTCTTGCTTTCTATAACCTTTGTCCCATGAGTAAGTATTTCTCTATCAACCTGCATTTCCCGAGCCCATGAACCGTAGAAATGCGTCAGAAGATACTTGTCGGCCACTACCGGCAATGAGCTGGAGTAATAGGATTCAAGACAGACAGGCTTCTTACCCGTATTGAGTATTTCGGAATTTGCGACGATTACATCTTCCTTCCAAAAAGCCTGATATATGAGTCTTACCCTTACTCCTTTGGAGTCTTCCAGCCATATTTCTGTATTGACGACATCACCGGCCTTTTCAGACACACTGTGTGACAAATACTTCAACTCCGTATTCATATCTCCGTCGCTCTGGCATACAGACAGGGCCGCATCATTGAAATACCGTCCGCCGGCAGCAGGATATGCCATGGGGTCCGTACCATAGTCTGATCTTCTATAGCTATTATACTGATTAAAACAGTCAGGTACAGTCACTTTCCCGCCGAAATGACGGAAAAGCAAATTTCTGTCATTATCAACATACATTACCATTGATGTGTTTTCCGTTTCAACGGTAATGGAGACTTGTCCATTTGCAGCAGGTCCGTTCTCGGCCTGAAGGTAAAAAAGGGAAGATGCTGCAACAATCAAAGTTGCCAAAAATCTGTTCATTGTCTATCTGTTCATTTAACTTGTATCACGACAACATCGTCAATAAAGAACCTCTGCCCTTTTCCTTCCGATGTAAATTTAATCTGCGTCTCGCCTGTCGCTCCCTTAATAATGACTTTCACAGGTGTCCACCGGCCAACAGGAAGATCTGAAAAATTCCATTCTCCACCTTCGGCAACGGTTCCTGCACCTTCGACGGAAACAATCATTCTGCCTTTGTCGGCAACTCCTGTCTTCCATGAAAAATAAGGACAAAGCAGAAAAGACAGTTCTATATCCTGCGTACCGGAAATCTTTTCCAGACGGCAGGTCTTGATCCACCCTGCGGCAGAACCGGTTCCGAATTTAGGGTATCCGGCATGTCCATAGACTTTCGATCCTGACCATCCTTTCAGTCCGACCACATCGGAAACAAAATTACCAGGAAAACTGCCCGTATTGTAATAGGCTCCTGTAGAATTGTCAGGACTGTAAAATTTATCTGCTGTCAAATCCAATGAAGACGCGGTTTTAGTGCTTGCAGGACAAAATCCGTATCCTCCTTCTACGTAATCCCCTGCCCAAACAAAGTTATGAAAACTTTCCGAAAGGATACAATCTTCCGGAATTTCAGGCTCTGATTCTGTCATAACCTGAAGCTCAGCCCATTCGGAAGAAGAACACAGAGACTCGTCCGAAGAAACAGCCCTCATTCTTATTGTATAGGATGAAGAAGGTTTTAAATTTGAAAAGGCTATATTGTTTTTGAAATGCAAGCTTTTAAAAGTATATTCCTTTATGACATTCAGCACTGAACCGTCTGGACCGACGCATTCAAAACCGTACTTTCTGTCAAAATACTCTCCTGCAACATCATCCCACTCATAAATGACAGTATTGTGTGTTTTCTTCAATATTCTTATTGATGGCACAGGAAGGGACGGCTTTACGAACTTCTGCTCAAGAGTAACAGGTACAGACATGTCATCAGATCCCGAAACAGTTACAAAGTTAATGACAGCACTTCTGTCTTTATCTGCTTTACCGGCTGTCAGAACTACATTGAAGCTACCAGCTTCACCGGAAATCGCAGAAGTTTCAATCCATGAAGGCAGGTCTCTCAATTCCCATTTTTCATTGGAAGAAAGTTCAATGGTTATCTCGCCACCTTCAGGCTTGAACTCTCCTGACACAGGATTTACCACAAGTGTTGGAACGGAAGTTTCCGATGCGGTAACCTTAATGTCATCAATAAAAAACCTTCCTTTCGAAGCTACTGCAGCACTTATCTTCAATCTGGTAGAAGACGTAGCGTTCTTAACGATGACTTTGCAGTCATGCCATACAAGAGGCTCTGCCGAAGACAAATCTATTTCTCCGTTTTCAACAGTCCCTGCACCTAAAGCCTCAACCAGGATTTTCGAATCATCCACACTGCTATCTTTCCATTCATAATACGGAGAAGCCTTGAATGACAATTCTATATCCATCACTCCGTCAATCCGGGAAAGTGCAGGAGTAGTGAGATAGCCTGCGACTGAACCTGTACTTAATTTTCCGAAACCCAGACAGCCGTATATCTTGGAGCATTCCCATTCAGACAAAATTCCCGTTGATGTCCTGAAATCCTTGCTGAATGTTCCGAAATAATCTCCTGTCGTTGTTCCTGCCGGCTTGAACTCGTCAGCTGTGACATTCAATGAAACAGTCGTTTTCTGCGCCTTGTCATTAGGTCTGAAACCATATCCTCCGGAAAAGTAATCCGTCGTCCAAATAAATCCGTCAAATCTCTCAACCAATACGGCTTCCGGATCTTCTGACGGTTTCAGCGGTGTTGTAAATTCAGCCTCTGTCCAATAAGATGATAACTTTCCAGCCTCATCGGAAGATATGGCCCTCACGCGAAACTTATATGAAGATGACGGTATGAGATTTCCAAGGGAAAGAGCTGTTTTATACGGACTTGCGAACTGTCCTTTTGTAACGGCATTCAACACGGTGTTTGTAGCATTGAGAAACTCAAACTCATAAGTCCCGTCTCCATAATCATCTTCGACAGGTTCCCAAGCCACAGTCACTGCATTATGTGACACACTCTTTATACTAACTTCCGGCTTTGCCAGCCTTGGTATAGACTCTATGTCAAGTACCGGCACGACTTTCTCTACAGTTACTGAAGAGCCGCGGGAATCGGTTACCTTCAATTTGACATTTTTATCACCAGGATTCATATATACTACTGACTCGATATATTTTGAGCCTGTTAGTCCGTCACCGAAATCCCATTCGTACGTATAGGGGAACTCTCCTCCCTTGACTGTCACTTCAAATACGGCTTCCGACTCCGAAACCGGTTCATCCGGGACAACGGAGATACCGGCCTCCAACGGAAAAAGATACTTCTCTTCCCTTGCGCAACCTGACAGAATCAAAACAGTTGCAGTTATCAGTTTTATTATGTTTTTCATCATTATTCTATCTTTTTACTTATATTCTCCTATGCTGAATGGCCTCGGTCTGGTCATAGTTTCCGTATATACATTCCCGAAACGGTCTGTCACTTTTATTTCCAATGCAGTAGAAGGCCCTGAAGCCGTTACTTTGAAGAAATGAAGGTTTTCAGAAGTCGCAAATGTCGGTGTTCCGATACTTGGAGCAGTATATGCTATAAGATGAAGGGGGTCTCGCAACTTCACCTGAGTGACTTCAAGACTTTTTCCGGCTTCAGTAACCTCGATTTTCCATTCCGGATCCCAATTCCATACATTGATATAAACGGAATTGTCATTTCTCTCTTTCTGCCAGTCTGAAGCATAACTGTTGAACTTGCTTTTGTTTGCAGAAGATTCTCCGGGGATATATTTGTCTGCCGTTATATGTACAGTATTACCGTCATAGCACCTGAACTGGAAATCCGTATCTTTTCCTGTCCCTTTGAACTGCCACTTGACTGTGTTGCCGTCAAAGTCAACGACCGTGTATCCTCCTGGAGCTCCGTCCTGACCAATATGTATGTCGGAATGATGCCCGGTCCACCACCAGGTAGCACATACGGCTCCGGCATTATGTTCGAAAATACCATTATCAATCACATTATACACCAGATGTGTATGGCCCGTAAAGAGATGTACATCAGCAAATCCCCTGAAACAATCGGTTACTGCGGAATAATTGTCCAGCGACACAGACCCGGACTTGCTGTGGTACTGTGCATGACTGCTTATGACAAGGGTATTGCTCTTGCTTACGTGACTCAAATCTTTTTTGAGCCATTCCAGCTGTCCGTCAGTAACCTTATCAACATACGAAGTCGCACCTGTCCCGTCATTGGTATTGTAAATATTGTCCAGAACCACGTAATGGACATTGCCAATATTGAAAGAATAATATGTAGGCCCCAGCGCAGCCTTGTATTTTACGACTGTCTCAGTATCACCTACAGGATATGCACCTTTCTTTCCCATTTCATGGTCATGGTTTCCTATCGTATGGAATACTGCAAGATTTTCAAGCTGGGATATATCCATTACATAGTTATTGAACATATATGAGTTCGTGTACCAGAAACTGTCGAATGTCATGTCTCCTAAAGTAAGAGCATAAACAGGCACATCTGTCTTTCCGGTAAGTTCATTCACATCTGCAATGAAATCCTTGAACTGCAACAAATCCCTGTTAGACCTATTCGCAAGATGCATATCTCCGAAGACAAGCATTCTGTGCCTGGTCTGATCTGGAGACTTTTTCAGTTCGAAATCTATTCTTTCAGTCACTTTCTCCGGCTGGGTGAAATGCTTGAAAAATACAGGTATCGCACCTGTTCTGTAACATTCATATCCGGAAGGTACTGAAATAAAGACATATCCGTGCCCCTTATCTGAATCCAGGTAATAAAACCCGTTTACATCGGTAACAGTAACCTGACAGCCATCACTTACAACAACTCCTTGCAACGGCTGACCGCCGACATGAACTATACCCTTGACATTTTTTCCCTTGATATCCGGAACGTCTCCGTCAATAATAATAGCGATGTATGTAGCGCCCAGTTTCTTTTTCTTTTCCCCTCTTTTCAAGACAATGTTATAGGCACCGCTCTTCAAGTCATCCGGGATGACAAACGAAAACTTACTCTCACTGACGATACTGACAGCGACCTCCGCACTGTATGAAGAGCTTGAAATATTTATAAGGTCATCCTTTTCGATGCCTTTCGCCCAGCATTCAACGGCATCACCATTCTTTGCCACTATTTCAGCCGGTATGGTAACGCCTGAAATACCCAGGCCGTCAGTCTTGGATTCCTGATCAGAAACGTTATCCTTTGAACATCCTGCCGGCAACAGCAGGAGCAATGCTGCAAGTTTTATAATAAAATTTCTCATATCAATATCCGATATTTTGTATAAGGTTAGGGTTTGCATCAAGTTCTGCCTGAAGAATCGGCAAATACAACCTTCTAGGAACATCAAATTCGCCTCTTACTTCTATCAGCCTGTCTTCTCTTTTTGCATTTACATCGATAACAGCCCTACGGTCCGGATCCGGTTCATTCATATCAACAGTACCGCAAGAGCGCAGCAAATCACCGGGAAGGACAGTCTCAGCTACTTTCCTGCCAGTCTTGTTTCCAGATGCGTCATATTCATCCCAGCGTACAATATCCTCATATCGGAAGCCTTCACCGGCCAATTCTATCGTCCTTTCCCTGCGAACAAGTTCCCTGACTTCTGCCTGAGTGTCATATCTGGATCTGTCAACTGCTATATGGCCTCTTGTAATCCTTATTTTATCCACAATATCCAATGCTTCCGTAAGCTGGTTCAGTTCAGCATAAGCTTCAGCCTCAGATATAAGAACTTCTCCATAGCGGAAAACTATAGGGCAAAGACTGTCATCCCTCAGTGAAGCTGAATACTGTCCTGGGCCCGGCCATGCATATTTGGCAAAAATATATCCTGTTTTAGACGCATTGTCTGCAGCATTGTAATAATCCGCATTGGCCTTACCGCCTATAGTTTTGTCCAATGTATTGAGGATTCTCTTCTTGTCATTCTTGCCTACCCAGTCAAGACCTGAATACAGCACTGTTTTTTTCAGTCTCGGGTCCCTTCCGGCAAACGGATGCACAGGATCATAACCTGACCCTTCATCAGTAATAAGCTTTCCGTTTTTCATTTCGAACATATTGACAAGATTGTCAGTCGGAACACATGTAGCCCAGCCTCCGTCAGCATTGTTGAAATGACGTATTGCATAATTATACTTGTAAGTTAATGCTACCTGTTCGTACGTAGCAATGATTTCCTTTGAATTCTGTCCAGCTATTGAAAACATACCTAAAAAATCAGGGTCAAGTTCATACTGTTTAAGGGCCTTGATTTTCTCTGCATTATCTATTACAGCCTCCCAGTTTCCCCAATAAAGATTGAACCTGACAAGCATTGCCAACACTGCCCCTTTGGCTATGCGTCCCTTTGCTGCAGGTTTTTCATTAATATTGTCTGCCGCCCACTCAAGATCTTCAAGTGCATGCGCCCTGACTTTTGATGCGGGATCTCTGGGAAGTTTGGCATCAATATCAGTATCCGGAACAAAATCCATAAGTACAGCATCTCCATACCAATTAGACAACAACGCATGGCTATAACCACGTATAGCGCGTGCTTGTCCCAGGACATCGCCCATCTGCTCGTCTGTAATCTTGTCTGAAGGGACGCGATGAATATTTTCAATTACAAAATTACATCGCCTTATAGTTTCGTACTGCTTCCATTTATTCGGAGCAGCGGAAGCGGAAAGACTGCCCTTTGCGACATCCCGCATATTCCCTACATTCGTATAGTTGAAGCCTATGTCTGAGTATGCATCCTCGTAAAACATGGAAACACCTCCCTGGTCATTGGCATACCACCAGTTATAGCAGGCTGTCAACGCCGAATACGCATCATCGGCATCGTTCCAGAAAGACTCTGAGGTAAGACGGTCTTTCGGGGAAAGATCAAAAAAACCTTTGCAAGAAGTCAGGGTCATCACCATGACTGCAACTGTAAATATTAATGTTTTTTTCATTTTGAATTCAGTTTAGAATGTAATGTTCAAGCCTATTGAATGAGTCCTGCTGGACGGATAATACTCGATGTCACCCGAGGGTACCTCCGGATCTACATTAAAAGGCAGTGAATCAAATGTGCAGAGATTTTCTCCGGCATAATAAATCTGCACCTTGTCTATTCCTATTTTTCTTGTAATCTTATTTGGAAGAGTGTATGAGAAGTTGACAGACTTGAGTCTCAGGTAACTGGTATTCCTGCACCAGAAATCTGAATAAACCTTAGAGGGCGAACTTACTGAATCCGTATTCTTGAAAGCTCTTGGCCATGAGGCATTTGGATTTTCCGGAGTCCAGGCATCCAGCCAGTTGGTAGATGGATGTGTAGTATCTCCTCCGAAATAACCTACAACGTTGGTTCCGAAATATCTGCTGACATCTGCAGCTCCCTGGAAAAACAGAGACAGATCAAATCCTTTCCAGCCTACATTGACAGATGCTGCATAAGTATGAACCGGATACCTGGAATCTGTAACTATCCTGTCTTCAGGAGTTATCTTTCCGTCCCCGTTAGTATCTACAATACGAAGGTCACCTCCTTTATACTGCACTTTGAACGGATTGCCGAAAAGATGTTCATACTCTTCAGCCTCTTCATCGCTTTTGAACACACCGTTAGTCTTATAAACATAGAATGCCCCGTAAGATTCACCAACCTTGTTTATTGAGTATCCGCTGACCATTTCATCCACTCCGGCCAAATCAAGAATGGTATTCTTGTTATATGACCAGTTTGCATTAAGTCCGAGATGCCATCCGCTACTGAAATCATGATGCCAAGCCAAAGACAGTTCCACTCCTTTATTTACCATAGAGCCTCTGTTGTCCTGAAAAGTACCGGATATTCCGAATGTCCAAGGAACAGATATATCCATTATTATATCTGTCGTAAGGCGATTGTAATAATCTGCACTGAATGTAAAATCCTTCAGGAAAGTCATATCCAGCCCGAAACCGTATGTTCTGGATTTTTCCCAGGTGATAGAGTTGACTTTATGGTCAACAACTGTTATACCTGTATTCACTATTCCTCCGAAAGGAAAGTTCTTGCCTATGAACAATGTAGGGAGGTATGGAAAATAGTCGTCAGCCACTGCATTCTGATTTCCGAGCCGTCCCCAGGAAGCCCTTATCTTAAGATTCTGGATATAAGGTTTTGCTGTTTCCATCCATCTCTCCTCTGAAAGCCTCCATCCGGCAGAAAAAGAAGGGAAATATCCCCATCGGAAACCTTTTGCAAAACGGGAAGAAGCATCTGACCTGAAATTGGCTTCAAAAAGATAGCGTCCTCTATAATCATAATTCAAACGGCCGAAATACGACATAAGTGCCAATGCCCTTGTATAACCGCTATTTTTCATTGTCTCCGAATCTCCTGCATTCATATCAGTAAGATTCGTATTGACAAACCCTTCTCTGGATGCCGAAAGATTTGAATAATCGTATCTTTCGATATTATATCCCAGCATAACTTTCAATGTATGTGACGAGGCAAATATCCTGCTGTAATTCAGGAACAAATCAAGGGTTTTTCTCTCCCAGTTTGCCTTAGTCTCTGTCAATTTGGTAGGCCCATGAAAATATGTCTCATCGTATCTGACTTCTTTCCGATAATCCTTTGTCAAAGACAAGTTAGAAATATACGCACCTTGAACCGTAAACTTCAAATCCTTGATTATATTGTAGTCCAGAGCTACCACACCGGAAAAATTACGTTTTCCATATCTTGTTCGCGTATCAGCATCAAGCCACGCCAACGGGTTTCCATCTGTAATATATCCGTATGTTCCGTCAGACTTTCTGTCCGGTATCCACGGAGCTATCCTGTTTGCTGTCAGAATAAGCATATGCATATCTCCTCGATATGATGCATTCGGACGCGAGTAGTTATTATTGAGAAAGGCCAGATTAGCCCTGAAATTGAACTTTTCAGACAGTTTGACATCGAAATTGGCTCTTATATTGAATTGCTGCCTGTCAGAATTCTTCAATGTTCCCTGCTGATTCAGATATCCTCCGGAAAACATATATTTAATATTTTCCGTACCACCTGAAACTGTAAGATTGTGTTTATGAGCTATTCCGGTACGATAAATCAGTCCAGTCCAGTCAACATCCGGATGATTGTCAGGATCGGAACCGTTTCTGAAAGCCTCCAAATCCTCTTCTTCAAACTGGGGGCTTATCCCTTCTCTCTCATCCAGATCATTCATCAGTCTTGCATAATCATAAGAAGAGAGTCTTTCCACCAATGTACTCACATTTGAAAAACTCACATTTCCGCTATATGAAACTTTCGGAGCACCTTCGCGTCCTCGCTTTGTAGTTATAAGTATAACTCCATTTGATGCCTTTGAACCATATATAGCGGCTGATGCTGCATCTTTCAGGACAGATATGCTTTCAATCTCATTTGGATCTATCTGATTGATAGTCCCAGTCTCAATGCCATCAACAAGCACATAAGGACTCGACGAGTTCAATGTTCCTACTCCCCTTATGCGTATAGTAGAACCGTCATTTCCCGGCTCGCCGGAACCCTGTGTCACCATAAGTCCGGGAGTAAGTCCCTGGAGCGCACTTGAGATATTTGCAGAAGGCCTGTCTGTAATTTCAGAATTGGTCACAGTAGCTACGGATCCGGTAAGGTTGACTCTGGTCTGAGTTCCGTATCCCACGACCACCACTTCCTCCAATAGATTCGTATCCTCTGCCAATATTATATTCAGGATATCGGATTCTCCTACGGCGATAGTCTTTGACTTATACCCTATTGAAGTCACTGTCAATACAGTCGTTTCAGAAACATTGTCAAGTAGATAGTTTCCGTCCATATCTGTGGTCGTTCCGAGATTGGTTCCCTGAACCATAACGGCAGCCCCTATAACCGGCATACCGAATGAATCCACGACCCTGCCCCTTATGCTGCGGGCCACAATTTTAGAATCCTGTCCGGAAACCTCTCTTTTTGTCAGATAAATCTTTGACCCCTTTATATCATAAGCGATATCGGATTCCTTGAAAAGTTTTTCAAGAGCAGAAGACAGGTCCTCGTTTTTTACATTTAGCGAAAAAATCACGGACGGATCTACCGGAGGTTGCGAATAATAAAAAGAATAGCCAGTCTGAGATGAAATATCATCCAAAATTTTCTCCAGACGAACTTGTCTGGCATCAACCGTTATTTTCTGGGCCTGGGCAACAAAACCCGTACTTAAAATAACAATTGCAGTCAAAAATAGTTTTTTTAGTTTCATTAATTACTACAATTAGTTCTACATTCGAAACTGTCTGAATGCCTTAAGACAGCCTTTTATTCCTATAACACATAATACGGAATAAAATGTTAATGCAAAACCAATTATTTTTTATAAACTGACACTTTTTCTCCTTCTATATCGAAAGTCA
>URDD01000074.1 GCA_900546395.1 uncultured Bacteroidales bacterium
GTCGGCTAATGTTCCGGAGGACGACTCAAACGGGCAACTTACTTTATGGTAAAAAATTTCTCCGGACAGCTATGATAATCACCATAACTTTACATTACAGATGAAAAGAAGCATCCTGCTATCGCTGGCTGCAGTTCTCTGCATCAGCACAAGTGCACAAAACAATGTCGTAAAGACTAGAAATGCCAATCCTTCCGACGGAAAGGAACTTTCTATGAAAGAGGCAATACTTCCTTCAGAAACACGTATAAAAGACAGATATTTTTCGTGGACTGGAAGTGCAGACCGACTCATATATATGGAACGCTCGGATACGAACATTTATGAATTGTCTGTCAAAGACATAATGAAAGGAAACACACAAGGCTCAGTCTATACGGCAAAGCCTTGCAAGAGGAATCTTCCTGAAAATGCAGCAAATATTACTCCGTCACCAGACAAAAACAACAATGCATTCACTATAGCAAACGGACTATATTTCTGTGACAGGAACGGCAATAAATACACTATTGCAGAAAGCAGTGATAAAAATATCAGCTATGGAACATTTACCAGCAGAAACGAATTCGGCATTACAGAAGGCATCTTTTGGGCTCCCAGCAGCAAAAGGCTCGCTTTCTACAGAAAAGACGAAACAGCAGTAACATCTTTCCCTCTTTTGGATATTAATACACGCACAGGCTCTCTGTTTGAAATCAAATATCCTATGGCAGGCATGGCATCTGAAAATGTCAGGGTAGGCATATATGACATGGCCTCAAACAGCACTGTCTATGTACAGGCCGACGACTTCGGATATGACCAGTATCTGACTAACGTTTCCTGGAGTCCTGACGACAGATACCTTCTTATACAGGTGCTGGACAGAAGCCAGAAACACTGCAGGCTCAATATGTACGACAGCAAGACAGGAGCTTTCATTAAGACCATACTTACTGAAGACAACGAAAAGTGGATTGAGCCACAAAATCCCGTATGGTTTGTAAAAGGATCAACGTCAAGTTTCATATACAAGACTGACAACAGAGACGGATTTAAAAATCTGTATCTCTGCGACACTGACGGTAATATACGCAGGCTGACATCAGTTGCTGCGGATGTTGAATATGTTGGCAACAACGGAAAAGAAGTATTCTACACCTCAGCTGAGGTCTCCCCTGTCGAAAACCACCTTTTCAAAGTGGATATAAAGACAGGCAAACGAACAAGACTTACATTTGAAGAAGGATGGCATAATGTTGTGCCTAACAGTGAATGCACCTACTTTATAGACAAATATTCAAACCTCTCCACACCCTCTGTGACAAGTCTGAAGTCTGCGGACGGAAAAACATCAGTTACACTGTTTGAAGCTGCCGACCCGACTATTGGTTATTCTTATTGCCAGATTGACCTGGGAACTGTAAAAAGCGCTGACGGCAAATACGATAACTGGTACAGGCTTATAAAACCCAAAGATTTCGATCCGACCAAGAAATATCCAGTCATTCTCTATGTTTATGGCGGACCGCATTCCCAGCTTGTAAAAGACACTTGGCTTGGAGAACTGCGTACATGGGAAATGTTAATGGCCCAGAAAGGATATATCGTTTATATTCAAGATAACAGAGGAACTCTGAACAGGGGGGCTGAGTTTGAAAAAGCCATTTACGGACAATGCGGCCAGGCAGAAATGGCTGACCAGATGGAAGGCATTAAAATGCTTATGGACCTGCCATATGTTGATAAGGAAAGAATAGGAGTACACGGATGGAGCTATGGAGGATTCATGACTATATCACTGATAACCAACTATCCTGATATTTTCAAGGTCGCAGTAGCCGGCGGTCCTGTTATTGACTGGAAATGGTACGAAGTAATGTACGGTGAACGCTATATGGGCAACCCTGAAACAAATCCGGAAGGGTATGCCAAGACAAGCCTGATTGCAAAGGCTAAAGACCTGAAAGGCAAACTGCTCATCTGCCAGGGTGCAGTAGATAATGTCGTAGTATGGGAACACAGTCTCAGTTTCATACGAGAATGTATCAAAAATAATGTTCAGGTAGATTATTTCCCTTACCCGTGTGCCCAGCACAATGTCCTTGGCAAAGACAGAATTCATCTTATGGATAAGGTCACAATGTATTTTGATGATTATCTCTAAAGGATACTGAGAATATCCGAATGAAATGCGCTGCGGAAGAACGACCTGAAAAATAATCTTCTTCCGCAGCGCATTTCATATCAATAAGCGGATACCGACGCACCTACACCGAATGTAGCATTCCCGACCTTGAATTTTGCAGAAGCACCGACAGACATTCTCTGAAAACCGCCCGGAATTGCAGCAGGGACAGAAAACATGGAGTTCATCTTCAAATATTGCCCCCATACCATAACTGAAGCATTGTCCGAAGGGCACACAACAAGTGACATTCGCAAACCTCCCTGATATATGGGAGTTCCATCCTTGAAAATAGATGCTCCGGCCACACCAGCTGCATTCAGCTCAATATTCGGAGCCAGCAGAAATCCAGCACCGCCATATACGAATTCAGAACTATAGAAATTGAATAAGTCAAATTCATTTCTTCCTGCCATCCAATGAAAGAAACCGGATGCAGGAATCAAAGCTACTGCCCCGCTATAACTGCCCGGAAACCATGAAGTCCCGTACCCGCCATAACTATAAAGCAATGTATATGGAGTTCCTGTCTCCGGAACAAATGAGAATTCAGGTCTGAGAGAGACTGAAGCCAAATTTTCAAATCTTGAAGCAAAATATTCACCGAATTCCTCCTCTCCGAATTCAAGCCCCGGAAAGATAATTGAAGGGCCGCCGGAATACAAATCTGCTTCACTTGACAATGTATCAGAGACTGACATCGTTTCTTCAGTCTGAGCCAATGCCAAAAACGGAATTGCCAGACAAAAGAAAATAACAGCAATTACCCTTTGCATAGATTTTACAATCAAAAGGCGGCAGGAACTGCATTGCAGGTTTCTTGCCGCCCTATAATCTGTTTGCAAACCATCTGTTGCTTTTTAATAGTTAGTTGCATGTATTTTGAAGTAACTCTTAGGATGCTTGCAGACAGGACAGATTTCCGGAGCTTTCTTACCGATGACAATATGTCCGCAATTACTGCACTCCCACATCATATCCTCATCCTTTGAGAAAACAAGACCACCCTGAACATTTGCAAGAAGTTTGCGATAACGCTCTTCATGCATCTTTTCAATGGCTGCAACTTTCTCAAACAAAATAGCTATCTCAGCAAAGCCTTCTTCTTTTGCTACTTCAGCAAAGCCTGCATACATATCTGTCCACTCATAGTTTTCACCCTGCGCTGCATCAAGAAGATTTGCGTCAGTAGCAGGAATCTCACCGTCATGAAGCAGTTTAAACCAGATTTTTGCATGCTCTTTTTCGTTATTCGCAGTTTCCTCAAACAAATCTGCTATCTGCACATAGCCGTCTTTTCTCGCCTTTGACGCATAGTATGTATATTTGTTGCGAGCCTGTGATTCACCCGCAAATGCAGTCCAGAGATTGGCCTCTGTCTTTGTTCCTTTCAAACTTTTCATAATTTTATAATTTAGAATTATTAAAATTTATATCACTATATGCAAAGTTACGGAAAAAAATCTGGAACATACAAGAATTTAAAATAATAATGGAATAATTTCTCGCAGATCTCTGATTTTCAACAGCTTCTTAAATATTTTCTTTCTTATGGAATATCTTATAGCCTATTGCAGCGACCAGCACTGACATAAGAGGCGAAAGTATATTGAAGAAACAATAAGGAAGATATTCCATTGTACTGACTTTCAATACTGTTGACTGTGTCATACCGCACGAGTTCCATGGAATAAGCACGGAAACCACTGTGGCAGAGTCCTCTACAGAACGGCTTAACAGCCTTTTTTCATATCCCTTTTCTTCATAAAGTTTCTTATACAGGCTGCTTGTAAGAATAATTGATATATACTGGTCTCCTGTTACCATGTTGCAGAAAACTCCAGTAGAGACTGTCGCACCGACAAGACTCATTGCCTTATGAGCAAGCCCTGTAAGAAGAGAGGTCAGGCTTCTTAGCATACGGCTTCCGGCAAGGATTCCGCCGAATGTAACAGAGCATATTATAAGGAATATGGTATTCAGCATACCTGTCATACCTCTGGTGGAAATCAGGGAATCAAGGGCTTCGCTGCCTGTAGATACTCCAGTAGAACCGTAATATGTCACCATCAGCCCTTTGAATCCGTCATTAAAAGACAGTGAAGTGAACCCTCCGGCAGTCTCTGCGGGATGCGCGACCTGCCACAAAATCTCAGGCTGGAACAGCAAGGCTGCCACCCCTGCCATAGCTGCGGCTGAAAATAGAGTAAGAAGGGCCGGTACTTTCTTTATTATCAGGATGGCTGTAAGTACGGGAACAGCAAGCAGCCACGGAGTAATATTGAATGTCGATTTGAGAGATTCTGAAAATTCTGCTGTCTGAGACAAGTCAGCAGCTTCGTGAAACAGACTTTTCACCAGAAAGACAACCACTGCTATCGTAAAAGACGGTATTGTGGTAATCATCATATACCTTATATGCGTAAACAGCGGTGTCCCTGCAGAAGATGATGCCAGAACTGTTGTATCTGACAGCGGTGAAATCTTGTCTCCGAAATATGCTCCTGAAATAATGGCTCCCGCTGTCCAGCCAGCATCGTAACCTTGCGCAGCACCGATACCTATCAACGCTACTCCAATAGTTGCAATCGTTGTCCAGGAACTTCCTGTCATGACGGCCACCAGTGCGCTTATCACACAAGATGCCGCCAGAAATATTTCAGGAGTAATGACTTTCATTCCATAGCAGATAAGTGTCGGTACCACACCGCTAATCATCCAGGATCCTGCTATAGCTCCGATAAACAAAAGGATAAGGATTGCAGATCCTACTGACCGTATATTATCCAAGACTGCATCTTCCAATATTTGCCACGGCGTTCCGCATACAAACATAGATATGGCAGCCGCTACTGCAGATGCCGATAAAAGAGCGATCTGGCTTCCTCCTCCCAAAGCATCTGATCCGAATATCCTTATTACTACTACCAGGATACCTGTTAGTACGACAAACGGCACTACTGCCAGGCTCCAGTGAGGAACCTTTACTTCTGATTTTTCTTTTCTTTCCATCAAATTCTACTTCTAACTGCCTGAAAGCTGCTTAATGCAGGCAGCTTCATGAAACTATTCTAGATATAATGCCTTTACAGGAATAAAAAAGGGAGGTGAATTAACACTTCCCCTTTTTTATTATTATTATTTTATTTTTCAGTGAGACATTTAGTAAGACCTTATCTCAATAATATCTAAAAATCAGCACTTTAGAAACATATTTGTACCCCCGTGCGGAATCGAACCGCAACCGTCAGAACCGGAATCTGAAATTCTATCCATTAAACTACGGAGGCAAACTGAAATGCAAATATACAATTTTTTCTTATTTTTGCAGGCTATTCTTAAAAAGAAATTGGAAATTATAATTTTAATACGATGAAAAAAGCATACGTTTTCCCTGGCCAGGGTTCACAATTCCCTGGTATGGCCAAAGACCTCTATGAGGCTAATCCTACAGCAAAGGAAATGCTTGAGAAAGCAAACGAAATCCTCGGATTCAGAATCACTGATATCATGTTCAACGGAACTCCGGAAGAACTCAAGGCGACCAAAGTCACACAGCCTGCAGTATTCCTCCACTCCACAGTACTTGCAAAGTGCTATGAAGGATTTCATCCTGACATGGTTGCAGGTCACTCACTCGGAGAGTTCTCTGCACTTGCGACAGCTGGAGCCATGGACTTTGAAGATGCGCTCAAACTCGTATCTATAAGAGCTATGGCAATGCAGAAAGCCTGCGAAATAAAGCCATCTACCATGGCCGCCATCATTGCCCTTCCTACCGAGAAGGTGGAAGCAATCTGTGCAGAATGCACAAGCGGTCTTGTAATCCCGGCAAACTATAACTGCGACGGCCAGATTGTCATTTCCGGTGAAGTGGAAGCTATAAACGAAGCTTGCGAAAAAATGAAAGCAGCAGGAGCCAAAAGAGCTCTTGTACTTCCTGTCAGCGGAGCATTCCACTCCCCTCTTATGGAGCCGGCTCGCGAAGAATTGGCAAAAGCTATAGAAGCTACAGCTTTCAAAACACCAGTATGCCCTGTTTATCAGAATGTTACCGCACTTCCTTCTACTGATCCTGAAGTAATCAAGAAAAACCTCCTTGCCCAGCTCACAGCACCTGTAAGATGGACACAGACTGTTAAGAACATGGTTGCTGACGGCGCAGGATACTTTATGGAAATCGGCCCTGGAAATGTCCTTCAGGGTCTGGTAAAGAAGATTGCAGGCAATGATGTAACAATCGAAGGGATCACAACGCTTTAATTCCCAACAAAGACAGAGTTGTCTTCAAACTGAAAAGAGAGCTGACTAATCAGTCATGAATGACTTTTTAGCCAACTCTCTTTTTAAATTTAATTCCTGTGAGAAAAAGTTATTTAGTTTTCAGCGTCCCCTGTAAACAAAGGCTTGTCGTCACACTCCTCGTACGGACCGAACGGGCCGTCGCTGGAAACCAGGACTCCTGTTCTCTGTGTCCAAAAGGGACCTGTCGCATTCTTACCTGCAGCGTAAAATATATACCATTTTCCTTCCACATAATGCAATTCAGGTGCCCAGAGCGATACAGTATTCCATCTGGATTCATCTTTCGGCAATGACCATACTTTCTTTTTGGCCTGCTCCAGTGTTTTGCCGCCATCAAAGCACGATATAAAGCTTGACTCTGTAATCCAAATTCCACCAGCTCCTGATCTGCATGTATAGTATTTACCATCATGCATGACAATCCATGGATCAGCACCCTTGAAAAGAGGATTGAGAAATGTCTCTGACGGCTTTCTTGTACCATTTCTCTTTTCTATACGCACTTCACCAGACGGTCTTTGCATAGGAATATTAGGATTTGCAGGGATTCCGAATTCCGGATTACCGTCACGGCCGAATGTAAATTTCTGCAAATAAACCATTCTGTCACCCCATCCTGTACCATCTGATGTCTTTGCATGGTAGTTGACCCAATACTCTTTGCCGTCAGGAGACGTCACATAACTCGCATGACCGGTACCAAGCACCTCATATCCTAGACCATCTGACTTATAAACTCCACTGAAAACAGGTTCCGGATATTTTTCCCAGTCGTCTCTCAAAAGAGGATTTCCTCCTTTCTTGAGTTTAAGCTGACCCATCTTATAATTCTCAGTCCAAGACCCTCTTGTAGAATATATTATAAATACATCTCCTTCATGATACAACGCGGAAGGTCCTTCCAATAAGGAAATATGCTCCTCATGCTTCAATTCCCAAGGCAATTCAGGCTCAGACAAAAGAACTCTTCTGCCCAAACTCACATACGGCTTTTCATCCGAAAAATATATTGGAGCAATATAAAGATTCTGAGCAGGCGCTTCAGAGTTCTCATAATATTTGTCCCATCCAGACCATACAGCATAATGCTTTCCTTTCACTTCGAGAAGAGTCATATCTATTGCCCAGAAATTACTTGAATCCTTAGCAAATTTCTCATAATCGGCAGTTGCCGCTTTTAAAGAACCTGCTGTAACCATGTACAGCAGCATAATCAATGTAATATAATGCTTCATAAAAATATTTTTTTCAAAAATAGTTCTATAAATATTATCCCGCAGTACGTTTTTGCGCAGAATTTGTACACTGTCACTGAACAGCCCAAGTTTTTAAGAAAATCAAAGGCGGTCTGATTTTTTTTATGTAAATTTGCGGTTGCGTATATATGTCCCCGTATATGATACGGGCCATTAAAAAGCAAATTAACTTTATATTACATAAACTATTAACGATTATGGCAAACGAAAAAAAATTCATCACTTGTGACGGCAACTATGCTGCAGCGCATATTGCTTACCTTTTCAGTGAGCAGGCTGCCATCTACCCTATCACTCCGTCATCTACAATGGCAGAGTATGTAGACGAGTGGGCCGCACAGGGAAAAAAGAACCTTTTCGGTGAAATCGTCAAAGTAGCTGAAATGCAGAGTGAAGGCGGTGCAGCAGGTGCTGTCCACGGAGCTCTTCAGGCCGGTGCACTGACTACTACATTCACTGCTTCCCAGGGTCTTCTCCTTATGATTCCTAATATGTATAAAATCGCAGGAGAAATGCTCCCTACAGTGTTCCACGTATCAGCCCGTGCCCTTGCATCTCACGCACTGTCAATTTTCGGTGACCATCAGGACGTAATGGCCTGCCGCCAGACAGGCTTCGCAATGCTTGCGTCTGCTTCTGTTCAGGAGGCTCTTGATCTGGCTGCCGTAGCACACCTTTCTACTATCAAGTCAAGCATACCTTTCCTCCACTTCTTCGACGGATTCCGTACTTCTCACGAAATCCAGAAAATCGAACTGATTGACGAAGAGGCTCTCAAGGGAATGATAAGCACAAAATCTCTGGCAAAATTCAGAGAGAAAGCCCTTAGCCCTGACGCTCCTGTAACCAGAGGCACAGCACAGAACAGCGACGTATATTTCCAGGCACGTGAAGCTTGCAACCAGTACTATGATGCTGTTCCGGATGTTGTAGCCCGCTATATGGGTGAAATCAGCGAGCTTACAGGAAGGGAATACCGTCCTTTCGATTACTACGGAGCACCTGATGCAGAGAATGTCATCATAGCGATGGGATCTGTAACAGAGACAATCAAAGAGACTATTGACCATCTTGCAGCAGAAGGCAAGAAATACGGTCTCGTGATTGTACGTCTTTACAGACCTTTCTCAGCAAAATATTTCATGAAAGCCCTTCCTGAGACTGTCAAGAGAATTGCAGTTCTCGACAGGACCAAAGAGCCAGGATCTCTCGGAGAACCACTCTTCCTTGATATCAAGGCTATGTTCCAGGGTGTCGAGAATGCTCCTCTCGTAGTAGGCGGCCGTTACGGTCTTTCTTCAAAGGACACATCTCCTGCACAGATTGTAGCCGTTTATGAAAACCTCGAACTTGCAGAGCCTAAGGACGGATTCACTTTAGGAATAGTTGATGACGTTACATTCAAGTCTCTTCCTGTAAAAGAGGAAATCAGTATTGTCAAGCCAGGTACTACAGAGTGTAAATTCTATGGTCTCGGATCAGACGGTACAGTCGGAGCCAACAAGAACACCATCAAAATTATCGGTGACCACACTTCAAAATACTGCCAGGGTTATTTTGACTATGACTCAAAGAAGTCAGGCGGATACACTTGCTCTCACTTGAGATTCGGTGACGCTCCTATCAAAGCCCCTTATCTTGTTTCCACACCGGACTTCGTAGCCTGCCACGTTCCTTCATATTTGAGCAAATATGACGTGCTTAAGGGTATCAAGCAGAACGGAACCCTCCTTCTCAACAGCCTTTGGGATGAAGAAGAGACTCTCAAGAGGATTCCTGACCATGTAAGGGCTGTCATCGGAAAGAAGAACATTACCCTTTACATAATCAATGCAACCAAGATTGCTGCTGAAATCGGTCTTGGCGGAAGGACAAACACTATCCTCCAGTCTGCATTCTTCAAGATTACAGGTATCATCCCTTACGAGGACGCTGTTACATATATGAAGAAAGCCATTGAAAAGAGCTACGGCAAGAAAGGTGAGAATGTAGTCAAGATGAACTATGCAGCTGTTGACAGAGGTGGAGAGTACACTAAGGTGGAAATTCCGGCAGACTGGAAAGACATCACTGCCAAGTTTGAAAATCCTAACAAGGACAGACTTGCTCCAGAATTCGTCAAGAACATAGCTGATGTTGTCAATGCCCAGTGCGGAGACACTCTTCCTGTAAGCGCATTCAACGACATCGTTGACGGAACAATTCCTTCAGGCTCGACAGCATTCGAAAAGAGAGGCATTGCAGTCAAGGTTCCTGAGTGGAAGGCTGAGAACTGTATCCAGTGTAACACTTGTGCCTTCGTCTGCCCTCACGCAGCTATACGTCCGTTCCTTATGACAGCTGAAGAGGCTGCTGCAGCTCCTGCCGATATCAAGAAGGCACAGGGCAAGGCTGTATTCAAGGAATATACATTCACTATGCAGGTATCCCCTGCCGACTGTACAGGATGCGGCAACTGTGCCGATGTCTGCCCTGCAAAGGAAAAGGCTCTTGTTATGGTCAGCGCAGAAACACAGGATCACGAACAGGCAAACTTCGACTATCTGCACGCTCATGTAGGCTACAAGGACAATGTACAGCCTAAGACACAGAATGTCAAGAACGCTCAGTTCTCACAGCCATTGTTTGAGTTCTCAGGTGCATGTGCAGGCTGCGGAGAGACTCCTTATATCAAGACCATCACACAGCTCTTCGGCGATCATATGATGATAGCCAACGCTACCGGATGTTCTTCTATCTACGGAGCTTCATTCCCTGCATCACCATATTGTACAAACGCTCAGGGTCATGGTCCATCTTGGGCAAACTCACTCTTCGAAGACAATGCTGAATTCGGCCTCGGTATGAAACTCGGATCAGACAGGGCACGCTTTACTGTAGCACGCCTTATGGAAGAAGGTCTTTCATGCTCTAAGTGCTCTGACGAAATAAAGGCTCAGTTCACCAAGTGGCTTGAAAACAAAGAAGATGCTAAGATCACACGCGAAGTTGCCGACACCCTCGTACCTCTTATGGAGGCTTGCGGCTGCGATATCTGCAACCAGCTTCTCGTCTATAAGCACTTCATCCCTTCACGTTCACAGTGGATTATCGGTGGTGACGGATGGGCTTACGATATCGGATACGGCGGACTTGACCAGGTTCTTGCATCTTGATACAGAGGTATATTCAAATACCGGAGGACAGTCATCCAAGTCAACACCTGCAGGAGCTATTGCCAAATTCGCGGCTTCAGGAAAGAAAGTACGTAAGAAAGACCTCGGAATGATGGCTATGAGCTATGGTTATGTATATGTAGCTCAGGTCGCTATGGGCTCTAACCCTGCACAGTTCTTCAATGCTGTGAAAGAGGCAGAGGCATACGACGGACCATCACTCATCATCGCTTACTCTCCTTGTATCAACCACGGTCTGAAAGCAGGTATGGGTCTTAGCCAGAAAGAAGAGAAACTTGCAGTAGAATGCGGTTACTGGCACCTTTACAGGTTCAACCCTACCCTCGAAGAGCAGGGCAAGAATCCGTTCTCTCTCGACAGCAAGGAGCCTGACTGGAGCAAATTCCAGGACTTCCTGAAAGGCGAGGTTCGTTTTGCATCCCTCTATAAGATGTTCCCTGATAAAGCCGCAGAACTTCTCCAGAAGACTGAAGAGTATGCGAAGATCAGACTGAATACTTACAAGAAACTTGCAGGCAAGGAGTAATCCGATCTGCAGTAACTGAATATGCTAG
>URDD01000075.1 GCA_900546395.1 uncultured Bacteroidales bacterium
GTACAAAATCATTGTATCCTGTAAGAAATCTTTCTCTCACGTCAGTCTTCTTTATATATTTTGCAAATGCTCAGTATAAGATGGCGGGTATTTATGCCTCTGGGACATACCATATTGCATTTCCCGCACAGCATACAGCCTTTGATTGCGGCAATGGCTTCTTTTTCTTTTCCCCTCTGAAGGTCGTGAAGTACTTTCCTTACACTCATTCCCGTGAATTTTCCAGCCGGGCAAGTGGCGCTGCATGAACCGCAGGACATGCATTTGTAGGCATCCGGCTCCAGTTCGTGAAGTTTTTCGAAAAGAGTCAGATCCACCTTGTCCAGATTGATGGCAGAACTTGGGGAAATATTGAAACCGAATATGTTGTTCATTACTTCTGTCTGTTAAGGTAGTTGTGGATTTCCAGAGCTGCAGACCTTGCTTCTCCCAGTGTCTCCGGGACTGTTTTCGGTCCTGTACATGCTCCTGCATAGTATATACCGTCTTTCGGAGATGAGATTATACCGGTGACATTGTCCTTACTCTTGAAGAATCCGTCAGTATCAGTAAGCAGTGACGCCATGCTTGCAAGTGCAGTATTTTTTTGGTTGCAGACCATGCCTGACATAAGAACGAGCAGGTCAAGGGTAACTTTTACAGGCTTGCCTGCAAGTGTATCTTCTGCCTTTATTATCACTTTACCGTCGATGTTTTCACTTACTTCCGAGACTCTTCCACGGATAAACCTGACTCCGTAGTCACGCTGGGCCGAAATATAGAAATCCTCATATTTTTTACCGAACATCCTCAGATCCATGTAAAAACAATAAACCATAGCTTCCGGGAATTTCTGTTTCATCTCTATGGCCTGCTTTATTGCTGTAATGCAGCATACTTTTGAACACTGGGGATTTTTCGCTTTTTCATCACGGGAGCCGACACAGTGTACGAAACCGATGGCATTCATTTCTTTGCCCTCGATTCTATCATCGTCCCCAGTATTAAACCAATGCTCGAGATCACTATTGGTAATCACTTGATTATAAATACCATATCCGTATTCTTCTTTCTTGCTGGCGTCAAACACTGAAAAGCCTGTAGTGAAAAGGACCACTTTAGCTATCACTGATACTCCATTGGAAAGCATTATGTTGTAACTGTCCTTGAGCCTGTTTATGAACGATATTTCCGTATTATGGAAGATGTTCGCTCCGCCGGCAGCATCTGTAAGTCTTTCTATTATTTCCGACGCCGGTGTCATATCCGGGAAGAGTTTGTGCCACTGTGCCACATGTCCTCCCAGCTTGTCTTCCTTTTCCACTATGATGGGCCTGTAGCCGAGAGTGAGCAACTGTCTGGCTGCTTCAAGACCGGCTATTCCGCCGCCTACTATGACTATGTTGTCTTTCATCTGTTTTATCCGTTTTTGTGCAGATATGCGTTATCAGCAGCATTTCAATACTCCTGGAAGTTCAGGTCTGAGGATATCCTTTTTGTTCAAACCCTTGTATTTGTCTTCCGGGCTGTATTCTATGCCTATTTTGTCAAGAAGAGGTTCTACTGCCACCTGATGCAGCTGAAGTCCCAGATCCCACGGGTCGTAGCCGAGGACAAGTCCTGCCACTTCTTCGTAAGTGAATACAGGTATTCCGTAGCCGTTTTCTCCGTATGTCTTTCCTTCCATCTCGGCGATGACATACTGCCACCTGTCCAGGAAGTAAGGACAACCGGGGCAGTTGGTAATTATCATATCCGGATGGTAGGGTTCCATCGACTCGAATTTCTTGTGTGTGTTTGATATAGAATAACCTCTGTTGGCCTTGACATGGTATTGTCTGAAGCCATATCCGCAGCAATGCCTTCTTTCAGGGTAATCTACTACGCTGCCGCCCCAGGACTCGATCATTCCGCAGAGTACATATGGGTATTCCGCGCCGCCTACGCCTTTTGATGGGAACATCTTTGAGTAGTGGCATCCGATATGTTCCACGACTTTAAGCGGTTCGCCTGTTTCTTTGTTTACAAGACGGAATTTGGCTCTTGCCGCAATTTCATTCCTGTATTTGTATATCAGGTCGCTTGCATGCGCGAGGTATTTCGGTTTCTTGAATTCTCTCCTGCAGGCTTTCCAGAGGTTTTCCCTTATTCTGGCCTCAAGTTCAGGGAATTCGTTCCATGTCTCAAGTATTTCCTGGTAGTTTCCGAATGATGTGATGCAGGATGCCACATAGTTTTCGTATCCTGCTTCTGTCATGAGGGCGAACTGTCTGGCTACTATGGTCATAGCTGTTTCCTGCGGCAGTGTGTCACAGTGGTAGGCTATTCCTCCGCAGGTGGTATGATGTTCTGTTTCGTAAAAGTCTTTTCCGAGAAGATCTCTGCATATTTCCAGGAACATTCTTTCTGAGCCGGGGAAGAAGTTCTGGCGGATGCAGCTTCTTACATAGAACCAGTGGTCATCAGGAATTTCTTTCTGATAGTCGGCCCAAATTTTTTGTTTGCCTTGATATATCATTGCGTTCTTCGTTTAAAATGTTCTAATCAAATCGAAGGATGTCCTTCGTAATTACTGAAATCTAATCTTCGTTGTTGAAGTGGCCTGGAGAAATCTTCTCGAAAGTCATCTTCATATATTCATCCATATCCATTCCAAGCTCTTCAGCCTTCTGCCTGGAGTACTTTTCTACAGTCTCAATGCGCTCTGTTCCTCCTGTGACATCGAATATGCTCTTCAGCTCGTCAAGGGATTCCTGCGGTATTTTTCTGAGAATACCCGGGCCGTCTCCCTTATAATTGGCGCCGAGCCTGGCAAAAGAATCTTCAAGGTGCTCCATATGCCATTTCCATACTGGTCCGGACTCCACATGGTCTTCAAACTTGAAAGTATCCGGATAGATGCAGTAACCGTAGTTGAGAATATTGCCTGTAAGCATTTTTGTGAGAGGGTAGAGCTGGCGTCCTTTTTCCGAACAGGTGAAATATCCGAGTTTGGCAGAAAGGTTCCTCAAAGCCATCACTACCAGTCCGGGTGCATTTTTCCTCGGGCATCTGGTGACGCAAGACATGCATTCTCCGCAATACCAGATGACATCACTCTTTAGCAGTTCCTCTATCTTCTCCTCGTCCTTGCTCTGTACTATATCCACAATCTTGCGCGGATCATATCTGTAAAATTCCGCTGCAGGGCAGATGGCTGTGCAAGTCCCGCAGTTTATGCAGGTCTTGAGCCCTTCCTTTATCCTGTAGTCCTTTATAAGTTCATCATAAAGCTTTCCCATAATCACGGATTTTAGAGTGAAGATATCAGCCAAGTCATATATCCGGCTTCAATAAGAAGCATAATGATACCCTCGGCTCTTGAAATTTTATATTTTCCCAGTATGTAAGCGCTTATAAGAAGTATCAGAGAGCAAAGGAGAAGGACTCCCAGATCGACTGTCGTGATTCCCTGTACGGCGAGAGGGGCGATGAGTGCCGAACCTCCAAGAATAAGCAGGATGTTTGATATGTTTGATCCCAGGATATTACCCAATGCCAGCTGGCCTTTGCCCTTGAATGCAGCAACTACACAAGTCGCAAGTTCGGGCATAGACGTTCCTCCTGCCAATACTGTTATGGCTATGAACGCATCTGAAACACCAGCCATCTTGGCAATAGTAGAACCGGAGTTTACAAAGAGCTTGCCTCCTATTATAAGTCCTGCAAGGCCTCCGATAATCATAAGGACGGATACGAGGTTTGAATAATTTTTCTGTTCCTCGTCTTCTCCTTCGCCTTCTTCCTGTGAATCACCTTTGAATGATACATACATATAATATGCAAACAAAGACAGAAGTATGAGTCCGTCTATGCGGCCCAGAACATCTTTACCGAAACCGAAAAGAGTACCGCTCATTCCCAGAACGATAAGAAGTACGGCAGAGATTATATTCATAGGAATGAACAGCTTCAGATTTCTTTTTGTTATTATCAGAGGACTGATAATAGCTGTAGTACCCAGAATCAGAAGGGTATTGAATATATTTGATCCTATAATATTACCAACAGCCATATCGGCATTGCCCTGGGCTGCTGAAATGAAACTTACTACCATTTCCGGAGCTGAGGTTCCTATGCCTACTATAGTAAGGCCGATTACAAATTCGCTAATTCCAGTTTTTCGGGCGATGGCAGACGACCCGTCAACCAGATAATTGGCCCCGAGCAGGATGATGGTCAATCCTGCCAATAAAATCAATATTTGTACAAACATTTCGGTTCAGGTTTCGGCCTTGAGAAGGCCAAATTTTTACAAAGTTATAAAAAAATGCTCTCAATGGAATCAGTAACTGCCTAAATTTGCATAATGCGAACAGGGAAACTGCCTGGAATCTATGATGACAAAAATCCAAACAGTTCCCGGTGAGGCAAGAATTTTACTGATTTATTGCTGATTGTCTCTGTCTCGCAAGTGGAGCTGGACTACATTTTCCACATGGTGAGTGTGAGGGAACATATCCACAGGTCTGACAGCTGTAATCTTGTATTTGCTGCACAATATGGCCAGATCCCTTGCCTGGGATCCAGGGTTGCAGCTTACATATACGATCCTTTCCGGAGCTGCATTCAGTATCACTTCCGCTACATCAGGATGGATACCGGCGCGTGGCGGGTCAAGAATCACTACGTCAGGATGGCCGTGCTCTCCCACAAAACTGTCTGTGAGAATGTCTTTCATATCACCTGCAAAGAAGTCGCAGTTGGTGATTCCGTTGGCCTTTGCATTTGCCTTGGCATCCTCAATGGCTTCAGGAACGTATTCAATTCCGATTACCTTTGACGCCTTTGATGAGACGAACTGGGCGATGGTTCCAGTACCTGTATAGAGGTCATAGACTGTTTCATTACCAGTGAGTCCTGCATAATCTCTTGCTACGCTGTACAGACGGTAGGCCTGGGATGTATTGGTCTGGTAAAATGATTTCGGACCGATTTTGAATTTCAGTCCTTCCATTTCTTCGTAAATAGCCTCATCTCCTTTATATAGAACGCATTCCTGGTCTGCAATAGAGTCGTTTGCCTTTCCGTTTATGACATAATAAAGGGATGAAATCTGAGGAAACCGTTCCGCGACTGCATCCAGAAGTGCCGTGCGTGCTTCCTTGTCTTCGTGGTAGAAGCAGAGGATGAGCATTACATTTCCGGCTTCTGTCGTGCGGATAAACATGTTACGCAGGAATCCGGTATGTTCGCGGATATCAAAAAAAGCAAGATTATGCTCTGTGGCATAAGACTTTATGAATAGCCTTATACTGTTGGATGGTTCTTCCTGAAGCCAGCATTTGTCGATGTCAAGCACCTTGTCGAAGAATCTGCCTACATGGAATCCGAGTCCGCAACGCTGCTGAGGAGTCATTGACTCAGGATCTTCGTCTGAAAATATCCATCTTCTGCTTGAGAATGTAAACTCCAGCTTGTTTCTGTAGAATGTAGTCTTTTCAGACGGTACTATCGGTGATATTTCAGGAACATCCAGATGCCCTATCCTTACCAGCTGGTCATATACTTGTTGTTGCTTGGCTTCCAGCTGCATACTGTAGGGAAGGGGCTGCCATTTGCAGCCTCCGCAGATGCCAAAGTGGCTACAGAAAGGTTCAAGCCTCTGAGGTGATGGAGTTATAATCCTTGTTATCACTCCTTCCATATAGTTTTTTTTCTTTTTCAGAACCTTCACGTCAACAACATCTCCTGGTACTGCAAACGGAACAAAAAGTACAGTGCCGTCAATCCTGGCTATGGCTTTGCCTTCAGCTGCCACAGACTCTATAAGGACATTTTCAAGTATCAGATCCAATTTTTTTCTTGCCATTTCTACTCTATTATTTTTCGGCTGCAAAAATAACGATATAAAAAGAGATGCCAAAATGAAATTTGACATCTCTTCCTTTCCTTAATGAAATTCTGTCAGAACCTGTTTAAATTTTTCCGTAAATTTTCATTTATCAAGTACAGGAATCTATTTGACAATACCTCTTTTATATTTGCCGAGGGCTTCTGATACATTGATGATGAAGTCACCCATCTGTTCGAGGTGTGCTATTATATCCATATACCAGACACTTGTCTGATAGTTGTTTCCATGCTTTTCGATGAGCATTATCTCCTCGTCACGAAGATTGTTGCGCATCTGGTTGATATTGTCTTCAGCATCATAGGCTGATGCTATGTTATCCACATGTTCCGCAGTAAGATTTGATATCATCACTTCGTATGCGTGATCGACCTGATCCGTCATCCTGTTAAGTTTCGCTATGGATTCAGGGTCAAATGTCTTTCCGTGTGCGTTTTTCTGTGAAAGGACACGGCTTATAGCTTCTCCGGAGTCTCCGAGACTTTCAAGCTCACCGATGATTTTGTACATCATCTTGACTTGGGAGGTGGTTTCTTCGCTGAGTTCCTGTTTGGAAACTGCATTCAGAAACGCTGCGATTTCGTATTCCATCCGGTCTGATATTTCCTCATATTTAACGAGTTTTGCCCTGTATTCTTCAAATTTTTCAGGAGATGTCTCGTTTATTGCCTTTCTGACATATCCGAGGCCTTTGCGGGAAATGTTCGCGAAGTGGACAATTTCCTTCATGGCTTGCTCCGTGGCAAGTTCTGCCGTTCCGAGATGTCCTGCATTTATGAACTGAAGCTTGAAGCTGTCTTCTTCCGAGTTTTTAGGGCTTTTAACCATCCAGGTTACAGCCTTGACTATAAGAGGAGTAAACCAGATAAGGATACAAGTGTTGATGACATTGAACATCGTATGAAGCATCGATATGCCGTACAATGCCGCTGTTTCAGCCTCACCTGCCATAGCCCCTGATGCAAAGTCTGCAGTAACAGGATTCGGGCAGCCGAAGAGTGTTATGATTTTTCCGATAAGGGAAAGAAAAGGACGGAAGAATACCAGAGCCCAGATGACACCGAACAGGTTGAACAGGGTATGGGCTCTTGCAGCACGCTTTGCAGGTACGTTTGCCACGGCTGCAGCTATATTTGCGGTGATAGTCGTTCCGATGTTTTCTCCCAACACCATGGCAGCAGCCATTTCGAAAGGTATCCAACCCATATTCAGCATGATAAGGGTCAATGCCACTGTAGCGCTGGAAGACTGAAGAACCAGTGTCAGCAATGTTCCGAATATCAGGAAGATAATGACTGATCCGAAGCCGTACCCTGTCCATTTGGTGATAAATGACAGCAGTTCGGGGGTTGACTGCAAGTCAGGAACTGATTCTTTCATAAAGGAAAGACCGAGGAAGAGCAGAGAGAAGCCTATAATGAATTCTCCTATGTTTTTCCTTTTGCTTTTCTTTGATATTGAAAGCAAGAATCCTATGGCCATAAGCGGAATGGACAGAATGGAGATATCCACCTTGAAACCCAGTAGTGAAATCAGCCAGGCAGTGACTGTCGTTCCGATGTTTGCGCCCATTATGACTCCCACGGCCTGCGTAAGTGTCAGAAGTCCGGCATTTACGAAACTTACTACCATGACAGTAGTGGCACTGGACGACTGGATTACTGCTGTAATGCCGAGACCTGTCATCACTCGTTTGAAAGGATTCGAGGTCATTGCGGCAAGAAATGCCCGGAGGCGTTCTCCGGCTGCTTTCTGAAGTCCGGAACTCATCATGTTCATTCCGTAAAGGAACATTCCGAGAGCTCCGAGAAGTGTCAAAAGTTGTAAAATCATATTATATCTGGTTGTTTGTCAAATATATTGTGTATGCTATGAATCCGGCAAACATGAGCGCTCCGCCGAAGCGTCCGATTTTCTTGTTTATGCTGAATACTGCAGGGCAGATGGCTGCGCATATCATCACAATATAGTCTGTGAGCGTGATTCCTGAAGTACTCAGCGGAGTAATCTGCGAACTGAGTCCGAGAATTAGGGTAATGTTGAATATATTGGATCCTACTATGTTACCCAGTGCCAGCTGTGTGTTTTTCTTCGCAGCCGCAGCTACTGAAGCTGCAAGTTCAGGAAGTGATGTACCGCAGGCTATAAGGGTGATTGAAATAAACGCCTCATCAACTCCCCAGGCTGTAGCTATCACGACAGCTTCCTCCACGAAAAAGTGACTTCCTGTTATCAGTACGGCAAGACCTCCTACAACTTTGAGAATAGCCATGCCGAGTGGTGTAACCTTTTCGTTTTCAGACTGTGAAATATTTGTGTTAACCTGTGTAACAGAATTGTTTTTCCTGTCTCTGCTGAAGGAATAGTACATATACCAGGCGAAGATGCCAAGGAATGCAAGTCCGTCAACTCTGCTGAGGCGAGGCTCCGCTCCGTTGAAGAAATTGAATGTGAGAAGCAGAAGAAGCACTGAAATGAAAATGCAGAGAGGGATTTCAAACTTTGCATTTGTCCTGTCAATAGCCACCGGAAAAATCATCGCTGTAAGTCCGAGGATTGCCAATACATTGAAAATGTTTGACCCTACGACATTTCCTATGGCCACATCAGAATTTCCTCCTATGGCTCCGATTGTACTTACTACCAGTTCCGGCATTGATGTTCCGATTCCGACAATGGCTGCGCCGATTACAAAATCGGATACACGGTACCTTTTCGCTATGGAAATAGCTCCGTCAACCAGAAAGTCAGCGCCGGCAACTACGGCCGCAAGGGCAATTACTAAAATTACGTATTCCATTATATATTATTTGATAAGTGATTCAACCTTGGCTATTTCATAACTGTAAACAGGGGAGCAAGGCTGATATTTGTAAGGTACATATTCAAGCAGCTGCGCAAACGAGTGTCCTGATTTTTTATTGTAATATACATCTATTCTCAGTCCGTTGCCGGTACTCTCTTCCTTGAGGTCAATCTTTGCAGGGTCAGCAGCAAGAGCTCTTGAAAGGCTTTCCATCTTACTGACAGGAAAATACTTTTCGCTTTTGCTGAATGTTTCACCGGTCTGGGCATCTTTGTAGGCTGTCTTCAGTGTGAGGAAAAGGATGATGCCTGCTGCTGCGAGAGTCATTCCGAATATATTGACAGACACAGGGGTAGGGGTTACTACAAGTGATACGCCTGCTATTACGAGTACTGATGATACTATAATGTTTGAGAGTGAACGTACTCTGTTGAATCTTGTTTCCATAATTTCATATTTCATTTTTGGGAAGCTGAATGCATTTATATACATTGTTTTAAAAACAGCGTCCCGGGTTTGTCCTTTAATTTGTTTTATTTTCTGCAAAGATGTTTTGTAACTTTGAATCCGGCACAATATTGCAGTCTGGGCCATTTAAACGGTTTCTTAATTTCAAGTTTTGGAAAAAACGGTCCGTTAAAAAAAGCCGGTGAGGCCATGGGTGGTGTGTCAGGACCTCCGGAAGGACAAATTCTAAATGATTATGGTTTCAAGATAGTACAGCAGCCTGGATGAGGTCTTTACACCGCATTCCAGTACGCTTACAGACTGTATCCCAGTGCTGAGAGGCAGCACAGTGGAAGTTTTTGACCGTGATGAAACTGCTGAGAGTTTGAAAAGAGGATCGTAAATCCTGCGTGATTCGATATTTCTGAGGACAGGAATTCCTGATACCAGTCTTGGTACGATAATCTGGCGGCTGGTTTCGCTTACATACTCGACAGCATCTTCTACTGCATTATATGCAACTAATTGAGAATCATCTATATCAGAATATATCTCCACTCCGGCATCAAGCTTTGCTGAACCTAATCCGGCATCCAGTGCGAAAAGAACGCTGACAAGTATTGTATATATATTCCTCATAAATCGGCCGCAAAATTAGAAAAAAATCCTAATTTAGCAAATCTTGGATTCTTTATCGTACATGGCTGATGAACGAAGTTTTTAATTTCTTCAATCTTTTCAAATAGCTCCCTTTGTCATCCTGAGCCCAGTCGAAAGATTTGCGATAGCTTGTATTGTAGAAAATTTTTATTAACTTCAAACTTTGTCTTTGAAGAGATAAACAAAATAGGTCCAATTATGAAAAAACAGTTGTCTTTATTAGTCTTGTTAGTCTTACTCCTTGTGTCAGGCATTACTTGCAATGCCCAGCTGACTCCCCCTAATCAGATTGATACATTGATTGTCAAGCAGATGAAATATAATAAGATAGTGGTCGATAAGGAAAATTGGCCTTTTGATGTCATATACAGGTCATCTGAAATGTTCATATTTGGCAGTCAGAAGTTTAAAATTATTGATGTCAATATAAAAGGGGGAGTATTCGAAGGCATAAGTTTTACTTTAGCGGATATGTCTTCCGAATATGAAGATAGTTATAAACTTTTTTATGAAGATGCCAAAGGTAATATAGGTATATCTTTTTCAGGTTACGATATCTCCTGCAAAAAGAAAATCAGATATTCTGAAGGTGAGGCTGTCCCGTTTTCTGATTTGGAAGAAAAGCCGTCCTTTCAGGGTGGTGATGCGACGGCTTTTGCAAGATGGGTGAATGAGAGGCTTGTCTATCCTGAAAAAGCAATGGAATTAGGTTTTTCAGGACGTGTTACTCTTCAGTTTATAGTCAATACCGACGGTTCCGTCAGTGATGTGAGCGTACTTCGCGGGGTAGAACCGTCTCTGAACAAAGAAGCTGTCAGAGTTGTTTCTGCGTCACCGGAATGGACTCCCGGTAAGATAGATGGTAAACCGGTAAAAGTTGTATATACCTTTCCTGTTATCTTTCAGTTGAGATAGTTCCTGTATATAGGGGCCTGCCTCCTTTTGGTTTCAGCTTTAAAAATATAGATTCTTCCCTATGCTACTTATGACATTATAAAGTCGCATTAAAAAAATAAAATTCAGCAGAAATCTGCTGAATTTTATTTTCTAACAACCTCAGTAAAGTCTTGTTAACCAAGGTACTGCGTAAACTCTGTTGCCATTGCTGGCCAAAGTTATAAAATCTGAAAGCAAATCACAACAAGTCCGACGGACTTTCGGAAAAGGAAATTGGTTGCCATTGCTGGCCAAAGTTATAAAATCTGAAAGCAAATCACAACAAATTGAGCCATAAGAATTGGGCTTTCAGCCTGCAGGGGGAAAGGGAACGGTCGGTGGCTAATCGTATGCGCATCCTGCCTGATGGAAGCCTGCATGAAGCACCGGAACTCCGGTGCTTTTTTACTTTAAGAGCCAGTAATAAAAACACGGATATTAATTACAATTTTCTGTAATTAAGCGTATTACTACTGTTTTCGGGAAATCTTAGCCGCTTAATTTGGCTTGATATGAAGTTGCCGCCTGCTTCCTGTACAGTTTAAATCTACATTTTAAAATTTAAACGTTTATATTTTGAGAAAACGGATAGGTCTGCTGAGATTCGCTGGCGTAACCGTTAAATTTATTCGTATATGGAACTTGATGT
>URDD01000076.1 GCA_900546395.1 uncultured Bacteroidales bacterium
CTTGTATTCGGTTTCGGAAATCTCTCCATGTGTGGAAAGGACTATGAGAGGGTGGGGACTGTAACCGCTTCTATACGGCGGGTGGCGGTGGTCATACACATTGGCTGAAAACCCGCATCTTTCATAAAACCTCAGCCTTGCCCTTGATATTTTATCCTCAAGAGGGTCTATTTCAAGCACTATCCGTTTCGGTAAGTGTGCCGTAATGAACGAGTCAAGAATCTTGCTTCCATATCCTTTCCCTCTTATGGTATTGTTGACGGCAAAGTGTTCAATATATATGTAGCCGTCAAATTCCCAATAAGAGATAAACCCGGCAAAATCTTCCTGCCCGGAGCCTCTGGTTTTATCTTGTCCGATACTGTGTGCTTCGGAGTCCATATATACGGCCAGATGATAGTGTATATCTCCGAATGCCATGTCTTGTTGAATATCAGTTCTCTGTTCAAAAACCGGAAAACTGCTTGAATATATTTTCAGGAAAGTCCCGAACAGCGGGTCTTTCCTGTCAGTAATCTGTATTGTATCCATTGTAATTATATCTCTAATCTTCCAGAGCTTTGCGGAAAAACGTCCTGCATGTTTGGGAATCCATAGGATAGAAAACTTTCTTGCCGGAAGCCAGGTCGCAGGCGTAGAGGCCGTCGGAAAGGGATATGAACAGAAAGCTGTAATACATGGAAGCACCTTCCTGCAGATCGGCGGTATATTTCATTGCAGCATCTATTTTTTCTTCAGAAAGCTGGTCCTTGGAGAATATATACAGGCCATATTCTTTGTAATCACCATAGAATCCGCTTTTTACCTTACTGACTTTGCTTTCTATTATTCGTCGTAGAGGGAGAGCGAGATTCCAGTATTCATACTCTTTCCGACCTATGTACTTACCGCTCTGCAGGCCGTAGGCATATCCGCTGTCCATAATTTCCTGATAATCTCTTTTTGTTTCCATTGCACTGTCGGCAGGAATATCTATTCCTGCCATTTCCAGAAGCAGGGCAGTGGCGGCGGATTTGCTTTCTTCCATTGCACGGGTAACTTCTATGCCTATCCGGTGGTCCGGACTCTGGAGGTCAGGCCGGTCCTCATTGACAAGTGAGTCAAATCTGTGGCTCACAAGTGTACGGAGTGAAATCATTGCATATCTCTCAAAAAAGCAGGTGTCGAATTTTGTTCCCATACTCCCAGGCTTTACTGTGTTTTAGAAATCCCTGAATATAAGGTCTGTCTGGTCTTGGGGAAATATGACTCCCCATTTTTCCCGAAGTCCGTCCATCAGTTCCATTACCCTGATGCTTTCTTTGTGTGGCATGAATTCCGTTTCTGTCTTTCCTGCATTTATTGCGTCAATACAGGCCTGTACCTGATATTCGAATCCGGTTATCTGTTCCGGTGCGGTATATGTCTTTATAAGTGTGTGGTCTTTGGCGTAGAGGTCGGCACGCAGCGGATTGTTAATGTTGTCAACTATAATATATCCGCTGTCTCCGTTGATAATGCCCTGCCTGTCGTTGGCGCACAAGGCTGTAGCCATGAGTCCTGCTACTTTGCCGTCACTGTATTTAAGGGTTATGGTTTCCTGTATGTCAACACCTGTTTCAGCTTTTATGCAAGATGAAGAGATTTCGCATATGTCATTCCCGAAGTACATAAGGGCGAAGTTCAGGGTATATACACCCAAATCCAGAAGTGCTCCGCCTCCAAGTTCCGGACGCATCAGCCTTTCCTTGTGTGATACAGGATAGCCCAGATGTGCGGTAAGCATCACAGGCTTTCCGATAGCACCGCTTCCGGCTATTTCCTTTATTGTTTTTGAAAAAGGAAGGTATCTTGTCCAGATGGCTTCAGACAGGAATACTCCTTTTTCCTCTGAAATACTGATTACTTCACGTGCTTCACGTGCATTTGCCATAAAAGCCTTTTCACAAAGGACAGGCTTGCCTTTTTCCAGACACATTTTTACATGCGGGTAATGGAAGGTATGGGGTGTGGCTACATATATGAGTTCGACTTCAGGGTCATCTGCCAGTTCCTGATAGCTTCCATATGCCTTTGTCACTCCAAATTTTGAAGCGAATGCTTCAGCTTTTGCCAAATCCCTTGAACCGACGGCAAAGGCTTGGGCATTTTCCATTTTATCAAGCGTGGCAGCCATTTTTTCTGCAATATGGCCGGCTCCTAAAATTCCGATTTTGAACATAGTACATTTTTTATAAAACTCAAAGATAAGAAACTGTTTTGCCGTCAGCAAATTTTTTGTACTTTTGCGCCGTTTCAATAACATCAAGACGAACGGCAAAATGGGCGGTTTTTTCGGAACTATTTCAAAAGAGAAGTGCGTGAACGATCTGTTCTACGGCACAGACTACAATTCCCATACTGGGACAAAGAAAGGAGGCTTGGCCTCATATGACCCGGAGTTAGGCTTTATGCGCTCCATTCATAATCTGCAGAACTCCTACTTCAGAAGCAAATTTGAGGATGAGCTGGACAAGTTCAGAGGCAATGCCGGTATAGGTGTAATCAGTGATACTGATGCACAACCTCTGGTGCTGAACTCACATTTGGGACGGTTTGCGATAGTGACAGTAGCAAGAGTGTTGAATATCAAGGAGCTGGAAGACGACATGCTTTCCAGAAACATGCATTTTGCAGAACTTAGCTCCGGCAATACCAACCAGACAGAACTCATTGCACTGCTTTTGATTCAAGGTAAAACATTTGAAGAAGGAATCGAGAATGTCTTTGACAATATAAAAGGATCATGCTCAATGCTGCTTCTGACTGAGAACGGTATAATAGCGGCAAGGGACAGGCTGGGCAGGACCCCGATTGTTATCGGAAAAAAGGACGGTGCATATGCCGTGACAAGTGAGTCTTGCAGTTTCCCGAACCTTGGTTATGAAATAGACAGGTATTTGGGTCCCGGGGAAATAGTCAGGCTTCTTCCTGACAGGGTAGAGCAGCTGCGTCCGCCGCGCAAGAATATGCAGATATGTTCTTTCCTTTGGGTCTATTATGGCTTCCCGACATCATCATACGAAGGGCGCAATGTCGAGGAAGTACGTTTCCGCAGCGGATATAAAATGGGAGTGCAGGATACATGCGAAGCGGATTGTGTCTGCGGTATTCCTGATTCGGGAATCGGCCAGGCTCTCGGATATGCTGAGGGAAAAGGAATTCCGTATCACAGTGCCATTACCAAATATACACCTACATGGCCGAGGAGCTTTACCCCGAGCAACCAGGAAAGACGGTCTCTCGTAGCCAAAATGAAGCTCATCCCAAATAGAGCTTTGCTGCAAGGAAAGAGGATGATTTTCTGTGATGATTCGATTGTAAGGGGAACACAGCTGAAAGACAATGTGAAAATCCTTTTTGATTATGGAGCAAAAGAAGTTCATATGAGAATAGGTTGTCCTCCTCTTATATATGGCTGTCCGTTCATCGGCTTTTCAGCATCAAAGACAGATATGGAGCTGATAACAAGAAGGATAATCAATGAATTCGAAGGAGATCCCAACAAGAATCTTGACAAATATGTCAAGACTGATTCTCCGGAGTATAACAGACTGGTAGAGGCCATCAGAGCGAAGTTCGGTCTGACTTCTTTAAAATTCAATACTTTGGAAACTTTGATAGAGGCTATAGGTTTGCCGAAGTGTCAGGTATGTACACACTGCTTTGACGGTTCAAGCCGCTTCAAAGACGAGGAGTAGTCCAAAATTTTTTTGACTCTGTCAGGACTTTTGCTATATTTGTACTTCGCACAATAATGGCTGAAGGACAGGATACATACAAACTTATCTGGGGTCGTTTTCTGGATTGGGTAAAAACCCGCATTTCAGATCACGACCTTATGCTTATACTGTCTCTTCTGGTGGGAATATGCTGCGGATTTGCAGCAGTAGGTCTCAAGCTTACCATTGAATTCATACATCATTCCATCACTTCCTGGTTTGACGGATTTGACTATAACTTCCTTTATCTGATTTATCCTGGTATAGGAATGCTGCTTGCCATGCTCTTTGTCAAATATATTGTAAAGGACAATATCGGGCATGGTGTTACCAAAGTTCTGGTGGCGGTATCCAAGAATGAATCCAAAATCAAGCCGCATAATATCTGGACATCGCTGGTGGCGAGTTCCGTTACCATCGGTTTCGGAGGCTCCGTGGGAGCCGAGGCTCCTATTGTATATACTGGTGCAGCCATAGGATCCAATATAGCCAGGAAAATGGGACTGTCGTATAAGAATATGACAATCCTTCTGGGATGCGGTGCGGCTGGTGCTGTGGCAGGAATATTCAAGGCTCCGCTTGCAGGAGTGCTTTTTACACTGGAGATTCTCCTTTTCAATATTTCAATGTCATCAATCCTGCCGCTGCTTCTTTCCACAGTATCGGCAACGGTGATTTCCTATATTTTTCTTGGAGATACAGTTCCTTTTGAATCTACGCTTTCTCCGTTTACAATGCACAACATACCGTTTTACATTATATTGGGTATTGTGTGTGCATCACTGTCAGTCTATTTTACAAGAACGACGCTGTGGCTTGAGGATAAGATAAAAAGTATCGGGAGTCCTTATCTCAGATGGTTTGTTTCGGCTATGGGACTTGGATTGCTGATTTTCCTGTTCCCTCCTCTTTACGGCGAGGGATATGATTCACTTTCAGTCCTTCTTAATGGAGGGGAGATTTCTTTTGAAGGTCAGACTGTCCTGGCTTTCTTTATGGACAGACCGTGGTCTGTACCGATATTTTTCCTGCTGATTATGCTTCTGAAAGTCTTCTCCATGTCATTTACCAATGCTGGAGGCGGAGTCGGAGGTACTTTCGGACCGACTTTGTTTGTAGGTGCGATAACAGGATTCGTAGTGGCGAGGATTATCAATCTTATATGTGCAGGCAGTCCTTTTTCTGTGCCGGAACAGAATTTCGTTCTGGTAGGAATGGCAGGACTTATGGCCGGAGTGATGCAGGCTCCCATGACAGCCATCTTCCTTATAGCAGAGATTTCGGGAGGTTATGATCTGCTTATACCATTGATACTTACGGCCACTATTTCATTTGGTGTAACAAGAATGTTCGAGCAGTATTCCATCTATACGAAACGAATTGCAAAAAAAGGTGAGCTTCTTACTCATGACAGCGACCAGGCTGTGCTTACACTTCTCAAGACATCGGACCTTATAGAAAATGATTTCAAGCCGGTGAAGATAGACGACACTTTAGGCCAGCTTGTAGATGTCGTCGCTTCGTCAAGAAGAAACATATTTCCGGTTCTGGATTCTAAGGGGCATTTCCAGGGCTATGTATCCCTCGAGGATATACGCAGGGATATGTTCAAGAAAGACGAATATGCAAAACTTCACGTATTCAATTTCATGAAGTCATCGCCACATTATGTGTTTGTAAACGAGAAGATGGACAGTGTGATGAACAAGTTTGAAAAATCAGGAGCATGGAATCTGCCGGTAGTGGATGCTGACAGGACATACTTGGGCTTTGTATCCAAGTCAAAGATTTTCTCTGCCTATCGCGATCAGCTGAAACAGGTTTCTCACGACTGATATTATTTAAGTAAATTGCCGGTTGATAGCATCTAAAACATTTTTATTCAATGAAGGAAATATATATCAAATATATAGCAGCCCATATTGGTGTCAAGGAATGGCAAGTAGAGAATTGTGCGGAACTTTTCGAAGGCGGGGCTACAATACCCTTTATCAGCAGATACAGGAAGGAACGTACAGGAGGACTGGATGAAGTCGCAGTAGCTGAAATAAGACACTGGACAGACGTTTTTGCAGAAATGGAAAAGCGTAAGGCCACTATACTGGAGACAGTGGAGGGGCAGGGGAAACTTACTCCGCAGCTCAGGAAAGCGGTAGAGGATTGCGTTGACGGCAGGGAACTTGAAGACCTTTATCTGCCATACAAGCCCAAAAGAAGGACGCGTGCGACAGCAGCTAAGGAAGCGGGACTGGAGCCGCTGGCTGATAAAATGTACAATGTTGCTCTTGCGGATCCGTTGCGGGAAGCTTCCAAATATATCAATGACAAGATAGCGACTCCGGAGGATGCACTTGCCGGAGCGAGAGATATAATAGCTGAAAGACTCAGTGAAACGGCTTCTGTGCGTGAAACTCTCAGGTCAATATTCAACACAAGGAGAATCGTATCAAAGGCTACCAAAAAGGCAGATTGTCCGGAGGCTTCCAAATACAAAGGATATTTTGATTATTCCGAATCTCTTTCCAGGATAGCTCCTCACAGGCTGCTTGCGATGCTTCGTGCGGAGTCAGAGGGATTTCTTACTCTGAAGATAGATGCAGATGCCGAGAAATGCGGCAACAAGCTCTATTATGACTTCTGTCAGGAAAAAAGATATCCGTCGGGGGCTCTTGCAGGACAGATAAGAGAAGCCGTGGATGATGCCTTCAAGAGACTTCTGGAACCGTCTATAACAAACGAAGTTGTAGCTCAGGCAAAGGAAAAGGCGGATATTGAGTCGGTAAAGGTATTCGGTGAAAATCTCAGGCAACTTCTTTTAGCTTCTCCTGTCGGACAGAAAAGGACGCTTGCCATCGACCCTGGCTTCAGGACAGGATGTAAGGTAGTTTGTCTGGACGAGCAGGGGACTCTGCTGCACAACGAAGCTATCTTCCCTCATCCTCCTGTAAGTGAAAAAGTCAAGTCAATCCAGGCATTGTCCTCTATGATAGAGAAATATGAGATAGAAGTCATTGCCATAGGAAACGGTACTGCAGGCCGTGAAACTGAAGAGTTCGTGCGCCGCGTGCCTAAGCCTGATTCTGTAAAGGTCTTTATGGTAAGTGAGGACGGAGCTTCTATCTACTCTGCCTCGGAAATTGCAAGGGAAGAGTTTCCTGAGTATGACGTTACAGTCCGCGGTGCCGTATCTATAGGCAGAAGACTTATGGATCCGCTTGCCGAACTTGTGAAAATAGATCCCAAATCTCTCGGAGTAGGGCAGTATCAGCACGATGTGGACCAGGGACTTCTTAAAGAAAAACTGGACAATACGGTGGAGAGTTGCGTAAACAGTGTCGGAGTAAACCTTAACACTGCAAGCAAGTCACTGCTGAGCTATGTTTCCGGTATAGGCCCTTCTCTGGCTGAGAATATAGTCGAATACAGGACTGCCAACGGAGCATATCATTCCAGAAAGGAGCTTTTGAAAGTCAAACGGCTTGGAGACAAGGCTTTCGAGCAGTGTGCCGGCTTTCTGCGCATACCGGACGCTGCCAATCCTCTTGACAATTCTGCCGTACATCCGGAGGCGTATCATATAGTGGAAAAGATGGCAGCTTCACTTGGCGTAAAGACTATGGAACTGGTCGGAAGCAAGGAACTTTGTGGAAAAATCAAGGCAGAGGATTTCGTAGAGGGAAATTTCGGACTGCCTACTGTAAACGATATTCTGAAAGAACTTGCCAAGCCGGGACGAGATCCGCGCTCTGAAGCAAAAGAATTCAGTTTTGCAGATGATATACATACTATAGAAGATCTCCAGTCGGGTATGGAACTGCCGGGTATTGTGACCAATATCACAGCTTTCGGAGCATTTGTTGATATAGGAATCAAGCAGAACGGGCTGATTCACATATCGCAGATGGGTGTAAAAGGTCTTACTGATCCTTCAAAGGTCCTCAAACTGCATCAGCAGGTGAAAGTGGCAGTTCTCAGTGTGGACCTGGACCGCAGCCGCATTGCACTGCGTCTGATTAAATAGGATTAACAGTACTTTGTAGCGGAGAACGGTAAGGAGTCTCCGATGACAATTATGCAAAAGCCTCAAGTCATAACCCCTCAAGCTCAGAGCGAGGAGGTGGAAAATCTCAAGAAGAGAGTCAAGGAACTGGAGGCGCAGCTTAGACAGTCAGAGATCAAGGCTGAGTTCTACGATGAGATGATCAACGTGGCGGAAGCGAAGTTCAAGATCCCGATAAGAAAAAAAGCTGGCGCCAAACAGTAGATAACCTGCACGCAAGGGATCGTGGACGATACTTCGTCCGGTCCCTTTGCGAACTGGTTGGCGTAAGCAAGCACGGGGCTTTACGTCGGCTAAAAGGTCAGGCGGCTGCGCCGTTTCCCGATAAATCTTCCTCTCGCTTCGCTGCGAGCGTATTTATCGGGAAAACCTTGTATCCGACCGCCCCGTACAAAAGAGCCTTTGAAAACAGAAACGCCACTATTCTCCAGCTGAACCTTACCATACAGAACATGCAGTCCTCGTTTGATGCGACTGTCGCAGACCTTAAGGCTATCATTGCCAACCTTGAAGCCCTTCTTCAGGAGCGCGACGGCAGCCTGTCCAATGCCCAGAAATGCCAAACGGCGCACCGCCGGAAGCCTTCCGGAATCTCCTCCCGGACCGCTGGACAAAGAAAGAGCAGGGCGAATGACCCTGCTTTCTTTATGTCCCGTATACGGCATCCCGGAGACGCTTACGACTCATTCAAAAGAGGAGAATAACATTGCTTTGTTAATCTTTGATTGACAGACCTATAGATAAAATGTAAGGCTAAAATTCAATTCTAATGATTCTCCAAAAAATGAAATGGATACAGTAAAATTAATTACCTTTGACAGAAAATTATAATGGGTATGTCAAGGATTCTGATTATAGATGACGAGAGGCAACTACGCAAATTATTGGCTCGCATCATAAGTCTTGAAGGTTATGAAGTTCTCGAGGCCGACGATTGCGCCCACGGCATGAAAATGCTCTCGCAATATGATTTCGAAGTCGTATTGTGCGATGTCAAACTGCCCGATGGCAATGGGGTCGAGCAGGTAAACAAAATAAAGCAAGCAGCGCCTTTAACCGAGGTAATCCTACTCACGGCCTATGGCAATATTCCCGATGGGGTGCAGGCCATCAAGAACGGTGCTTTCGACTACATCACAAAAGGCGACGATAACAATAAGATCCTGCCGCTTTTGAGCCGTGCAGTCGAAAAATCCGAACTGCAGAAACGATTGGCCAGATACGAAACAAAAAACTCGGCTGAATACTCCTTTGACCGCATCATAGGCTCTTCTACTGCCATGCGCCAGGCCGTAGAGCTGGCACGGAAAGTGGCCGGAAGCGATACGTTTGTACTTCTCACCGGCGAAACGGGAACCGGCAAGGAGGTCTTTGCCAATGCCATCCACCATGCCAGCACACGTGCCAAAGAGGCTTTTGTCGCCGTAAACTGTTCGGCTTTTGCCAAAGAACTGCTCGAAGGCGAGCTCTTCGGGCACAAGGCGGGAAGTTTTACAGGCGCCAGCAAAGATAAGAAGGGATTGCTGGAGGAGGCCGACGGCGGCACATTGTTCCTTGACGAAATAGGTGAAATGCCAATGGACCTGCAGGCCAAGTTGTTGCGTGTACTCGAAAACGGCGAATTCCTGAAAATCGGCGAGACACGCCCCAAACGTGTCAACCTGCGTGTAATTGCCGCCACGAACCGAGACCTTGAAAAGGAAATCGCTCAAGGGAATTTCCGGGAAGACCTTTATTTCCGGCTGTCCGTATTCCGTATCCACCTTCCCGCATTAAATGAACGTTCGGAAGATATCGAAGAGTATATCCGTTTCTTCGTCGATACGTTTACCCGTAAGATGGGTAAACGTATCGATAGGATTGACAAGGAATATATTACGGCCATGAAGCAACACGTGTGGCACGGTAATGTACGCGAACTCAGGAATGTCGTCGAACGCAGTCTGATCATGACCGACGGAAACACGATTACCATCGACGCCTTGACGCCCGACTTCAAGATAGCTCAGCAGTCAAGTACTTCCGACTCGCTCGCACTTGAAGATGTGGAGCGCAAGCATATTCTGAAGGTTATAGAATACACGCACGGCAACAAGGCTGAAGCAGCACGTTTGCTGGGAATAGGTATCGCTACTTTATATCGCAAACTGGAGAATTATGGCATAAAATAGTTGTCATCCTATCATTTTGATAGAGGAGGCTTATCATATTGATAAGTTTCCTCTTTTTTTTATTTTGGTATACTACCATTAATGCATTGTAAATTAGTTAGATAAGCGTGTGGCTGGTATTTTGGCATCCTCTTAGCCATACAATGGCGCAAACTTAAAATGCAAAAATAATGAATGGATGAGAAGAGGCATTTATTATGATTTTAGCCGGTTCTGCTTTGTGCTTGTTTGCGCATATGGCAGATTGCTTTGTAAAAAAAACTAAACGACAGCAAAAGAAGTCGAATTTAATGGTAATTCTAAAAATAAGAAAAAGATGAATGGAATTTTAATGTTCTTAGCTATGTTAGCCTTAGGGGCGTTATGCTATTGGTTTTACTTTAAATGTGTGGATTGGTTCGAGAAAATCTAAAACGTAAGATTATGTTCATAGGTCTTTTAATATTGAGCATTCTTGTATTCATCTACCTGATGTATGTGCTCATTAAACCCGAAAAATTCTAAGTGCAAAAATATTTTATTAAAGTATAAATAAATGAATACAGAAATTTTAGGTATAATTCTACAATGGGTCGCTTTAGTGGCTCTCAGCTATCCATTGGGACGATACATTGCCAGAATATATAAGGGAGAACGTACATGGCTCGACTTCATGGCCCCCGTAGAACGATGGATCTACAAATTGTGTGGAATCAGGCCAGATGAAGAGATGAACTGGAAACAGTTCTTGAAAGCCTTATTGACTGTCAATGTATTTTGGTTTATATGGGGAATGGTGTTGTTGGTCTGCCAAGGTTGGCTGCCGCTTAATCCTGATGGAAATGGCGGACAGTCTCCCGATCTGGCGTTCAATACGACGATCAGTTTTATGGTGAACTGCAACCTTCAGCATTACAGCGGAGAAACCGGACTCACCTATTTTACGCAGTTGTTCGTCATTATGCTTTTCCAGTTTGTCACTGCGGCTTGTGGAATGGCGGCTCTGGCCGGTATTATGAAAGCACTCGCGGCCAAAACAACAAAGACTATCGGTAATTTTTGGGTCTTCATGACAAAGAGTGTAACCCGAATTCTGATGCCGCTTTCTTTGCTTGTGGGTATTTTGCTGGTAATTAATGGAACTCCTATGTCGTTTGACGGTAAGCAAACGATTACAACGCTAGAGGGCAATGAACAGGTAATCAGCCAGGGCCCGACGGCTGCCATAGTTCCCATCAAGCAACTCGGCACGAACGGTGGAGGATACTTCGGAACAAACTCTTCACATCCGCTTGAAAATCCCAAGGCATTTACAAACATGTTGGATTGGTGGTCTTTT
>URDD01000077.1 GCA_900546395.1 uncultured Bacteroidales bacterium
GAACTCTGGAAGAACCTTCCGACGGCGACTTCGCAATCCTTTATAACAACGAAAGCCGACCCTTTTGGGTCGGCTCCTCGAAAACACTTTATTTGGAGTTCTTTGATAGGTTAGATAAATTCTTTAGAACTTATTTTTTTTAGTTGCATATATCTTCCAACCGTCTTCATCAGCCGCTTCAAAATAATCAGATGATACCGAGGTAAATGTATAAGACCCTGCTATCACTGAACTTGCTGAAAATGTTATTCCGCTTGCGTCTAAAGAATAAGTGCCTTCCCAGGTACTATCTTTTTCCAAAAATGTATTATCTCCATCTATATCATACCAATCCGTCCCCTCGCATACTCCGTTCGCCCTTATTCCAACAACTGTCTTCCATGACGGGTCATCCATATATATAGTCCATTCCCCAACAATCAATGATGAAATATCATTTCCACTATTGTCTTTATGGTAATCATAATTTGAATTTGATTCTATCACATCGCAATAGTATAAATTCAATGTTTGTCCGGATAAATTGTATCTCCATATCTCATAATCGGGTTGTCCGTCGTATTTAATGTAAAGCCATTCATTAAATGTAAACCAGTTCACAATATTTTTGAAACTGTGATCTACAGGAGAGGTAAATTCGCTACTTCCTAAACCGTTTTCATTCAATATCAATGTTGCTGTAGCCGTTTCTGTCTGATTATATATCCATTGCCCTATTAAATCGTCATCGTGTCCTTTTCCAATGAATGAGGGGGTTTGTCCTGATTTTGTAAGGAATGAAGCCTTGAATTTCCCTAAAACCAAATATTCTGACGTCCATTCGACTACAGTTTTCTCTGAACCATATAATATATTGCCATTTTTATCATAGAAAACCATTTTTCCCTCATTATAGTGACATCTGCCATTTTGTTCAGATGACTTCCCATCGGAAAAATATATTCCCTCCATTGTCCCATCGGGATTGACAGTTAAATACTGATAGTAATTTTCTCCTCTTTCCACTTGATAATATGTCCCGCACAAATCTTGTGGAATATTTTGATTTTCAAAATCTTGCCATTTATCAGAACAAGAGGTCACACTTAATGACAAGACTAATACCAGCCCTCTGAAAATATTTTTCGCCATATAGATATGATTTATAGTTAGCTTGTGAAAATTTAGTAATTCGTTATACATTTTGTAACAGTTGTAGTTGTTTTACCACCTTTTCCGGCAGCTTCGCATTTAACATAATAAGTCGTACCGGATTTCAATCCTGTAATATTTGCGGTTATTAATGTACCACTCACTGTTGCTGCTTTATATTTTGATGGATTATTTGTCGTCCCATAATAAACTTTAGCTGACGACACACCAGCCTCGGCACTGTTATAAATCTTATATTGTACTTTTAACGATGAATTTGTAGCCGTAAAATCATAAAAACCTATATCAGGTTTTTCATCAGAAGCAGAACATCCACCTGATCCTCCGGAATTTGACGATGCTGTGTAAATATGCTGTACATAGTTTATTCCATCCTGATAATAATCTTTCACGATTAATTTCGAGTCAGTATGGATGGCTACCTGTCCGTCGGAAATAAAGCCGCCACAAACAGACCACCTGCCGACCTCTCCAGCTGTCATACCTGCAAGCATATATCCATAATCCAATGCAGAATAATTCACTCCGTTTTCATCTATATACCACCAACATGACCCAACGGAATTTCCGTTGACAAATAGTTTATACTTATTATTACTGAAACTTTCATCAGAGAATGTAAATGTAAATTTGTCTGCAAAATCAAAGCTCGTATGTGAGTAGCGGCCATTGTCCTCATCGTAAAATTCCGAATACTGATAAGTCCAACCAGTGTTGAATAATCGGGATGACAAAGACTCAATTCCAGAATCTACCGTAAACTTATTTTCAGAAGTGTTAGCTGAAAAAACATCATCACTGCATGCTCCTACAAGCAGGATATACGGCAGCAATACAAAATATAAAACAGAAAATTTTCTTAGCTTCATTATTATCTTTATGTATTTATAACTTTATATCCAGCAGCAAAACTGTCTGCTTATTTATTGTCATACGTAGGCACTCTTTTATATACAATGTCCAAATCGAGATATGAATCATCTTCTTGCCCTCTATATGATACAGTCAGTTTATTTTCTGTAAGACTGTTTATAACAAAATCTAACGCCAATTCAGTAACTGATATCTCGGCTCCGTTGCAGGAATATTTCATAAAGCCCGGGAATTTGCGATCCATATTGTTAAAAACAATACCGTTACACCCTTTATGTCCATTAATTTCCGAATCTGAAAAATACATGCATTTCACCGTCCACTGGCCAGGTCTTGCCTCGTGAGAAATCCCATCACCATCTGTATAGGTTCCGGACAGGCTTTCAAACTGCCAATATCCTATGATACTGTTTTCATCCGGAGCCGGGTCAGAATAGCGTTTGAATGTCAATAAATCACTCGTAAGATCATTGTAAGTAACGAATGAGTCGGCATTGACATCCTTAACAAGGCTTACATTATTGAGAACGGAAGGATAATCATCCAGACTTGGGCTTATATGGAAGTCAATATATATGTTTCCTGCTTTAGAAAAACCATCTAAAGCATATACCTCCCATTTGTCAGTACATGAACCTGCGTGCAGGAATATACCGTATCCTTCTCTATCCACCCAGTCATCCGCCGTATAAGTGCCGTCACACATAGTTGTGAATATCACTTTATAGCATTCGCCTATTCCATACAAATCTCCGATTTCACCACTCCAGGTACCTACAAATTGAGACATAAGGTCATTCTCCTCTCCTTTTTTACTGCAAGCAGCAATACTTAAGACAAACGACGCAAATGTCAGTAACATCAATATTCTTTTACTTGTTTTCATTGCTCTGCAAAATTAGTCAGACAAATTAGAATCTGCTTACTCAATATCGGCAACTCCCCGCACAGACATTCCGAAATATTTTTGCCAAGAATCTATCTTCCCTACAGCCTTTCCATTTATATCCATATAATAAGCAGACGATTTACCATAAGTGGCACTCGTCCATATATTGGCAGAGACCCCTCCGCCTCTGACATCTTCCTTTTTCTTCTGTCCTGCTTTGGGAATAAAAATACTTTTACCCGAGGGCCCTGTAACAATAAATCCCCCGACATTATTGTATGACCCTTCTTCGATTTTACAATTATTGATCAATGATGTACATTCCGCTCTTGTGGGCATACGCCAACTACCGCCCATTTTTACTTTTGCCGCATCGTAATTTGTTCCCGATATATCTGAATATGGAGTTGTGAACTTTGTTTCATCAAGGTAAGAGTTTTTATCTCCATAATATAAAGAGTAATACCACCACCAGGAACTGCTGCGGGCCACCGTTTCCCCCCACATATAATATCCTCCGTTCTGTTCAGGAGATGTTGCCCCAACGTTTTGCACAGCCCAGCCGATACCTAAACCCAAATCTACATAATCATAGCCGTTTTCTGTTCCGGAAGGTGAAAAGTCCGGCGCTGAAGATACGTCATCATCCGGGTCCATATATGTCCAGGCAACAGATGCATATTTTAGCAGATTGCCGTGCAAGATTTTACCATATACGAGTGTGGATTTATCATCTGAACAGTAAAGTAGCACATTCTCTGATTCAGATACCTTGGTATAGTCTGCCAAACAATTTTTCACTATTTCAGCTATACTGACGACATCAGATTGAGTTATTGATGATGCTATCAGTCTGTCATTTTCGAATTTGTAATCAAGAACTATGTTCCGCTCGTTGTCAATGTATCTTAAATGGCTGTCGGTTTCCATTATCAAGTCCAGTTCACTACGCTGCCTTGATTTCACATCCTGCATATCAATCCCCCAGTCTATTGTCGGCAGTATTTCACCGAACTCCCCGGCATGGCCGTTGCCATTAATGTTTGGCTCATCATTACTGCATGATACTAATGTTGCAGCAGACAGTATGACCGCCATAATTTTATTAATTGCTTTATTCATCTTTGACCTGTATTATTATTGAATAATATCTTCTGCCATTTTCAACATATCAGCCGCTCTGTCCAAGGCGCTTGACATTCCCTTAAACTGCGTTTTGTCTTCCACCACTATGACAGAACATTTTGCCAATAAGCCATTGGATGTTTTTACCGTAATATCAGCAGTTCCTATATCATTGGCTTTTACTGTTCCTTGCAATACAGATGCTATTGAAGCATTATCGGATTTCCATTCATAAAGTGTCGTTGCGGTTTGAGGATACAATGTTGGAAGAATTCTATAATGTTCTCCTTTTAAGAGAAGAAGAGCAGACGGCGCTTTTATACTTTCCGGCAATATCCAAGTCGGATCACAGACGGACACCATACAAGTAGCCGAGATTTTATTGTTGTATTCATCATAAAAATACACAGTCACATAATCTGTACCGGCAGATCTTGCCCATCCTTTAATATATTGGTCTTTTCCATAATTTGTAATCCCATTGAAATGTGTTCCCGGATAACTGGTTGACCAGATATCTGCAGTGCTACCGGCAGGAAGTAATTGATACGGAATTTTAACCTGCATGCCAATCTCCACAGTCAACTCCGGCTGAATCAATATCGATGCAGCATTCGAAGTCGGATTATCTGCGGATTCTCTAATGCAACTCACATAAAAATTTTTGGAATAAGTATTTGCGCGAGTAAATCCCTTGTCATCCACATATCTTTCCACATAAACAAGTTCGACAACTGCATATCCATCAAAATCATTTACTGCTTTAATAGTGGCCGAGATTTCCGACTTGCTTAAAAAAGTGATTGCCGGATTCGAACAAGCCCAAACAGCCTTATCCACATAACCCGACGGTACGGACGGCACATCCAGTTGAAGTGTTTCTCCAACTCCGATTTCGTATGTCTGCGCAAAAGACAAATTACAGCAGAACAAACAGAAAAATAATAACATTTGCCTTGTAATATACTTCATAGCTGAACCTTACTAAAAAGCTGTTTAAATTTTGTCATAATAAAAGAATTTTTGAAAAATTTTCAAACAGCCTCTAAATTAACAGTAAATAAAAGACACTTCTCTTTGAAAGAGAGGTTTACGTAGCATGTCCATATTGATTACGGGTAGATTATGATAATAGGCAATATGTATTATGCTCAACATCTTTTATAATTGCCAAACAAAATTATAGTCTTACTTATTGTCAGATCCGAAAAATCACTATCTTTGCAAAGATAAATACTCTCTTTCAAAGAGACCTTTCATTCGCTCAACAATCTTTCACTTATAGAGATTTCAATATCATACTATTCGCCTTGTCAATGGCGACGGTGTCCAATGATGCCAAATAGATGCGTGTGGTAGCCTCTGAATCGTGTCCCATTCCTTCACTGATAACCGACAGCGGTACATTCTTGCTTTTGGCAATGCTTGCCCAAGCGTGACGGGCAACATAGAGGGTTAGCGAAACGGATAATCCCAACTCCTTACCGATGATTTTCAAGCAGCGGTTGATATTATGGGATGCATAGATATATTGCTTGCGTTCGTCAATATTGCTAAATGGCTTGATGATTGGCAATAGGTAATTGGATTGAGAAGTGTCATATTTATCCACAATCTCTTGCATACATTTCTCCCACTTGATGAATAGTTGCTGTCCGGTCTTGCGTCTTCGATAGGATAGTACACCATTCTGCAAATCCTTTTTCCGCAGGTATGCCATATCCACGAATGACATACCTCGGGTATAGAAACTCAGCAGAAACATATCTCTGGTGAAATCAAAGATAGGGCTCATCGAGAAATCCCTCTCCTTGATTTGCTTTATGACTTTCAAGGGTACGGCTCGCTTAATAGTCTTATCCACTCCTGTATAGACGTGCTTGAAAGGGAAATGTTGTGAGGTAAGTTTCTTCTCCACGGCACGGTTATACACAGCACGAAGATTACGCATATAGAATGATGAAGAGTTGGGACTTACTCCATTGTTTCGCAAGTAAGCCTCGTATGCCATCATCATATCTGAATCCATATCATCCAATGACACATCCTTATCTTCTCGGAAGCGTTTGAAACTGCAAAGGGTTGCAGCGCATGTTTCCGATGTGCGGACTTTACCCAATGTTTTAAGATTGGCAATGACACCCTCCATAAATGGATAGAGAAAATGCTCTGGGCTGTCCGATGCAAATTCCGCTATCACATCATCGGCAGTATAGATGCATCCGCTATACTCAAAATCTGCAATGACCTTTTGGAAATGCTTTACATCCATTCGGATTTTGTCGCCAATCTCTGACAGATAGCTTTTTCTACTTTCATTGAACTTGGGTAACACCACCTCCGAAGAAAGACTATTCCACTCATAGCCGTAGAGACGGTAGCCTGTCTTTTGCTGACGGGCTACACGATTATGGATTACTTGATAGAAAATTGAGCCTTCACAGCCATCAACGGTTGATGGTCGGAACTTAATCTTTACTGTTGCCATATCACAATCAGGATTTTATTTAGAAGCTGTTTATTGCCTTGCCGGCATCATTGTTTGCAAAAAAACTCTTGTAGTTCTCCTACAATATGTCTATTTGTGTTTTGGCTAAAGAAAGCCATATTCATATTTGATAATACCAATATAGTGATAACCAACCTTAACTTTTATATACTATTTTACTACTTGCTAAACTTGGGTATCTAAAAAAGAACGAGGTAACGGCTTTTCAGGAATTGGAAAGGCTCAGACAATTGATAAACTCCATCCTCAACAAGATACAGGACAAGTTTATTCAGATCAAGAATTCACTCGGCAACCCTGCATATCCATACGATTGCCTGCTTGAAGCTCCATATCAGGCAATCAATGCCACAGAGAAAGTTAAATTTTCCGATAACTTTACAAACTGGGCTTTGAGCCTGTTGTCCGATGACTTCGTTCTGATTGGAGACATTGAGGATATACTGTTTTCATTCTGCAACAGGAAGAAATAGTTTGTTCACATTAAGGGAATAGACTGACGGAAAGTCATTCAGTGTATTTCAGTATCGGAAAGAATCGCTATCTTTGCCGATTATAAGAAGTTGTTTAAAAATTTTTCAAAAATTCTTTTATGGCTCTTTTCGGTTTGTTTTCCGGACTTTCTTCAGTCAGATAGCTCTACTGTCTTTTGAAAAAAGTCAGAAAATACATTCCTGGAAATACCTCATAAAATTTATAATGACAAAATTTAAATAACGTCTAAGGATTTTGAAGAAAAAATTACAGGTTCTTTGATTTTATTGTGCAAGAGATTGGAATACTTTTGTCACTCACTTGTTGCTTTAAAAGAACGACAAAGAAAAATCAAAGATTAAATAATTGATTATTAAAAATATTATGGCAGACAGCAATTTCATAGATTATGTAAAGATATTCTGTGCATCCGGAAACGGAGGAGCGGGCTCAATGCACCTGCGCAGGGAAAAATACATACCAAAGGGCGGACCGGATGGAGGAGACGGAGGACGCGGAGGACACGTCATACTAAGGGCGAACCCGCAGTTCTGGACACTCATCCACCTGAAATACCGTAAGCACATACGTGCTGAGCACGGAGGAGCAGGCAGCGGACAGCTCTGCAAAGGAAAGAACGGACAGGATATCATACTGGATGTTCCGCTCGGAACAGTGGCAAAAGATGCAGAGACAGGAGAAACCTTATTTGAACTTGTGGAGCCTGGAGAGGAAAGAATCCTCGTTAAGGGAGGCCGCGGCGGACTCGGCAACAACAATTTCAAGTCTGCCACAAACCAGACTCCAAGGTACGCACAGCCTGGAGAGCCCGGCATAGAAGGATGGTTTATCCTTGAACTGAAAATACTTGCCGACGTCGGTCTTGTCGGCTTCCCTAATGCCGGCAAATCAACATTGCTATCAGTAGTGTCAGCAGCCAAACCGAAAATCGCCGACTACGCGTTCACTACTCTGGAACCGAATCTCGGAATCGTCAGCTACCGTGATGACAAGTCGTTTGTAATGGCTGATATACCTGGAATCATAGAAGGCGCACACGAAGGTAAAGGCATAGGACTGAGATTCCTGCGTCATATCGAAAGGAACTCCATCCTGCTGTTTATGGTACCAGCCGATGCGGACGATATAAAGAAAGGCTATGAAATCCTTCTTAACGAGCTGAGGGAATACAACCCTGAACTTCTTGTCAAAGGCCGCGTACTTGCCATCACCAAGACAGACATGCTGGATGACAAGATGAAGTCAGAAATGGAAGCAGAACTACCGGAAGATATTCCACACATATTCATTTCATCCGTTACCGGCGAAGGAATACCACAGTTGAAGGATATGCTGTGGTCAGTGCTTACAGAAGAAAACTAAAAAGCCATGAATTTCTGGAATCAGATACATCTGCTTGACCAGCACTTAACACTGCTGATAAACAGCATACACAGCAACTTTTCAGATGCTGTAATGCAGGTGTTTTCAAATATACCTGTCTGGATACCTCTGTACATTGCCGTGGTCATATTCCTTTTCATAAGACTCGGATGGAAAAAAGCCCTTATCATAACAGCCTCAATAGCTTTGACTTTCGGGTTATGTGACCAGTTCAGTACAATAATAAAAGAGACAGTGGACAGGCTTCGTCCATGCCACGATGATGCTATGATAAGCGGAGGTCTCAGAATACTTGAGGGCAAAGGCGGACTCTACGGTTTCTTTTCTGCGCACGCTGCCAACGCATTCGGATTTGCTACAGCATCGCTGCTCGGATTCAGAAATGACCCTAAACTGAAATACCGGGGCTACGCCGCCGGTATTTTCTTCTGGGCCTTTATGGTAAGCATCAGCCGAATCTTTGTCGGAAAACATTATTTCGGGGATGTAGTAGTAGGAATGCTTGTCGGAACGTTCTTCGGTCTGATTACATCATATATAGCCGGACTGGCTATAAGGAAGATGAAACTCTCTCCATCCGCACACCGCGTGAGCCCTTTATAAGTACAGTACAGCCAGAAATCCGCTCCTTTGACAGATGCTCTGCAAGCGATGCTGAATCTGCAAACCAACTGATTCGCTCACACTCGCTGCCGCAACTGTCAAGAGCCTTTCTGAACTCCTCTCCGACCAGAAATATCTTGTCAAGATTCATCTCTGACACGCAATATACGATAGCCTTGTGCTCTGCAACAGAGTCTGCACCCAGTTCCAGCATATCTCCAAGCATAACTGCCTTATGTTCAGCCACAAGAGCATCCAGACTCCTGAGAGCAGCCTTCATGCTGACAGGATTGGCATTGTAAGCATCCACTATAAGGGTATTGAACTCAGTTTTCTGCATCTGTGACCTGCTGTTTGCCGGAATATAAGACTCTATAGCCTTCAAGGCCTCCTCAACAGGCACTCCGAAATGACGGCCAACAGCTATTGCTGTCATCACATTATCAGCATTGTAAGCGCCTACCAGATGAGTGTGCAAAAGCAAAGATGATGTGCAGTTCAAAGGAATCTCCATACTGAGACAAGGGCGGTCAGCCGTCATTGGAAGCACTGTAGCTCCGTCATATTTCACTCCGTACGGAATAACATTATCGATTCCACGTTCCTGAGCCATCTCCCTCAGATAAGGAAGATCCTCATTCAGGAAAACTGACCCTCCTGTTCTGGAAATATAGTCATACAACTCCCCTTTCGTCTTTCTCACACCGTCCAGACTGCCGAAGCCGAGCAAGTGTCCTTTCCCGACATTCGTTATGATACCGAAGTCAGGCTGCGACACCTCCACCAGACTATTGATGTCTCCAGGATGGCTTGCCCCCATCTCAATCACAGCCAGTTGAGTAGCGTCATTGATTTTCAGTACGGAAAGAGGCACCCCTATTTCATTGTTCAGATTCCCTTCCGTAGCTGTCACATTATATTTGACAGAAAGCACCGAGCGGATCAGTTCCTTGGTGGTAGTCTTTCCATTGGTACCGGTTAGTCCTATGACTGTCAACCTTCTGCCTTCTACCATCACAGAGTTTCTATGAAATGCAGCCAGCTCTTTCAATGCCTTCAGAGTATTCTCTACAGGGACAATCCTTTCATCCTTTGCCTCTGAAACCGGAGTTCCTTCATCAACAACAGCATAGGCTGCACCTGATTCCAGAGCCTTCAGCGCATATTCATTTCCGTCAAAATTTTCACCTTTAAGGGCAAAGAACATCTCTCCTCCCTTAATAGTACGGCTGTCCGTTGTCACTCCTGCCGACTCACGGAACATTTTATATAGTTTTCCGATTATATCCATATCTAAAGTTCAAGTTTTGAAGACATCCAAGTAGCCGATGCTTATTTGCCAGTACTCCCGAAGCCGCCTGCTCCTCTTTCAGTATCCTCCAGACTGTCAGTCTCCTCCCATTCTATTTTTTCATACCGGGCCACGACCATCTGGGCAATTCTTTCACCTGGATTGACTACAAATTCCTTATCCGAAAGATTTACCAATATGACCTTTATCTCGCCGCGATAGTCTGCGTCAATAGTGCCTGGAGCGTTCAGTACGGTAATTCCGGATTTCGCTGCAAGTCCGCTACGGGGACGAATCTGGGCTTCTGTCCCCTGCGGCAATTCAATATAAAGACCAGTAGGTATAAGTGCGCGTCCGAGCGGAGACAGCGTAACAGGTTCTGCTATAGATGCTTTCAAGTCAAGACCGGCAGACAATTCCGTTGCGTATGACGGAGCCGGCCATGGTGATTTGTTTACAATTCTTACTTTCATTCTGGATTCAATTATTTGCAAGAAGCCGTATAACAGCCCCCTGCCTTTAGCAAAATATCAGACAAAATTAAGAAACTGTTTCGACTTTTGCCAAGAAGAACTTCTGATTTTCCTCAGATTTCCTCAAAGCGCCTTAGTATTTTTGCTGCATTAGAAGCTGTTTAAATTTATGATGACAAAAATTTAAACAGCTTCTAAACACTTGGGTAGAAAAAATCTTCTTTACTTACAACAAAAATTTCAGAAAAGTATTGCAGAATAAAATTAAATGCTTACCTTTGCAATCTCTTAACAAACGGGGGTATAGCTCAGTTGGCTAGAGCACCTGCTTTGCAAGCAGGGGGTCGTCGGTTCGACTCCGACTATCTCCACAA
>URDD01000078.1 GCA_900546395.1 uncultured Bacteroidales bacterium
TTAAACCTATTGATATTCAACCATTTCAACCCCTTTCACCCTCTCAACCCTTTGCTCACTTCGTTTTCATGCCCGTACCAGCATCCTCCGGCCTGCCCGAGATATCTTTACCTAAAACCAGACAGTCTTGTTCAACATACCCCTCTTTCAACAAAGCATACATACGGCTTTCCCGTATAGAAACCAACAAGCTGTCTGCTTTTACAAAGCGCTGCTCTTCACAATAATGTCGGTAACGCTCTCTTAGACTGGCCGGCAATACCTTGACTCCATCAAACTGACTGTAATACTCTTCTTCACGCTGTATATTGTCAGACAATGGAGATAGGCCCTGAAGTATTCCTTGTGACAACATGCTATATGTCAGTTCATATTTCTGCTGTTGTTTTTCTTCCCAACATGGATATACCTTATCGATAAGACTCTGCAAATCTCTTTCATGGATAAACCCTCCGCACTTGTTTATCACTTCGTTTTGCAACACTGACAATGTCCTGCATACTACAGACTGTTCATATATAAACTGATCCTTGTCATTGCTTTTATCAAAAACATGGCATAGGCAGATTCCCTTTTTCCGTTTACGGTTAACTCGTCCGAAACGCTGGATTAATGCATCCAGCGGAGCCGGATCGCTATAAACAGTATCATAATCTATATCAAGACTTACTTCAATAGCCTGCGTTCCTACCAGCAACTGAACGGTTTCATCATGTAATATAGTCTCTTTCCGACTTCTGTCCTCTGCATTGAAAGAACCATGGATCAAGACCTTACTCTTGGAAAAAAGATTAGTATAAACATATTGGGACTGCTCCACAGTATTGCAAACGACAAGTACCTTCAACCCTTTATCCAAATCAGCCTGTATAATATCAATTGATTCTGACAGCAGCCCCGACTCTATAACCAACCTATGCCGGTCAAACATATCATAAAGAGAAGAGTCTGCCACAACGAGAGACGATGTACCCAAGGCTTCCTGAAGTTTGTGCCGCATAAAAGACGGCAAAGTGGCAGTCATTATAAATACACTGACCTCCAATCTCTTTACACAGAACTCCAGCAATACTACAATCTGCGCAAATGTACTGCTGTCATACGCATGGATTTCATCGAAAATAAAATATCCTCCACACCACTCGGCAATTCCTTTCTCAAATCCCTTAACACCAAAAATATGCTTTAGCAACTGGAAAGGCGTCTCAATCTTCATAGGTGTAACCAGAGTTTTAAAGTCCTGAATTAGCCTGGCACTGTCACTCTTTGAAGACTCTAAACTTTCACTGTCAGAGAACTTTTCCTCAATATATTGCGCCAGGCGGCCATGTAGCATCCCTACAATATGAGTTTCCGCCCCAAACCGGGAATTCAAGCGTTCAAACATTGCATTGATAGAAGCTGTATAAGGCAATATATAAAATGCCCTCCCCTCGCCTTGTATCTCCAACTGGTGCTTCAACCATAGTAAAGATGTTTCTGTCTTGCCGCTACCTGTCGGCGATGACAGTATAACATTTCCAGAAGTTGTATAACACTGCTGCTGATGTTTATATAACGGATACTTGAACAGGAAAGAAAAATCAGCATCTGACAACATACTAAGTTTTGCAATTCCCGCAGAAGCCAGATGGTCACATTGCTTCATCATACCGACCAGCAAAAGACTCCATAAATAATCAGCATCAGTAGGAAGTATCTTGCTATTATAGATTTCACGCAATACCGGCATCAAAGGAAATTCATTTGCAGAAACCTTGGAAAAGCCATAGCTATTCAAAATTTTCCAGGTCTTGTTTTTCCACAATTTGGCACACTCTTGCTTATAAGAGAGAACTCCATCCGTATCTTCAAATCCAGAATATCCGGCCTCATATGCCTTTTCAGAAAATTGCAGTATTTCCTCAATACTTTTGTGATGGCCAGCTACCACATAATAAAGCAGCCTTTTCTCCTCCTCTGGCAAAGAGGACTGGTAAATATAAAGTAATGAAAACAACTCGTGACGCTGATGACACCAGGCCACAGACGGCATTCCATACAAAATACGCTGGAATTCAGAATGAGATTTTCCAGTATCATGAAAAACTAAAGCATCACGCAGTATATCCCAAAATTTTCCAGCATTGCCAAAAGGCAAGCGGCTGAAACAAATGGATAGTTGCCTGCAAACGCAGAGGCAGTCTTCAATATGTTGGACTAAAGAGATTTCAGGTCTTGACTTAGCCAAGACCTGATACTCCTTAGATGATGATTTATTCATTTCCTGAAAACTTCAAATTATGAATGAATATATCCAATTCTTTTCCTTCAAGTGTATCCCTGAAAGCAGTTACGGAAGTAGGAAAATCCAATGCATCAAAAGGAATCACAGAATAAGCTTCAGTCCCGATATTGTTCCGAGGAATTTCATCTGTAAAATACTTAGGCAAAGCCTGAATCAATCCAGGCAGATGAAAATCCTTAAACGACACCAACTGTCCCTTTATTTTGGATGCCTCCTTGTTTTCCACCAACTCAACCTCTTCAATAGCATCTATTGTTGCCAAATCAGAACTCCGACCCAACAGTAAAGGATAAACCGGAGACCGGAAATAGGATGCAAGCTGAGAATCAAGAAGATAGATATACAAGCAAGTATCATATAGAAACTCACGGCGGATTACATTCGACTTCATCTGATTCCTTGGCACATCCTTGCCATCAAGCTCCACCTGATAGATAGTTTCCAAATCAACAGATTTGGATCCGTACTCGAAATAATACCCCAAGGAGACTATATCATGCGATAGATAAGTACCCGCACAAGCATTGATAATCCCTAAGACCGTACTAATAGGCGGAACGGGCAGCGTGGGCTGAAATCCAGACAAAATGTTAGGATAACGGAAACTGGACGTCCATGCGGAAATTTTAATACGGTATGCCCTCATAATTTTATTTCATTTGTTGGGTAACCTGCTCACAGTAAGCATCAATCATAGCATTCACTGGTCCGAAAACCACCAAATCAGGATAAGATTGCTGCAATGCAACCAGTTCTTTCTCATAGTCGTCAAAGAAACCTTTACGCTTGCCAATAAACAATTTACCTACAAAATTATCCTTGTATTCTTCAATGACCTCTTTCAGAGCTTCCACATTCAGCCTTACCATTTCATCTCGTTCACCATAACTACTTACAATATGAGAGAAAGGATGGTTGCCGGTATTAGTACTTGCCAGAACAATAAACTTAGGAGTGACATCTCCCATATTATCTGTCTGCATTGCTCCTCCTGAAATATTCTTCAATACCTTGATTGTATCAGTTGCTCGCTGGATACGGATGGACAGAGGAAGACGGACCAGTTTCTGTCCTGAAACAAACGGATCGTCCAATTCTGTACAGCCAATTTCCAAAGCCTCGTTCTTAAGCTTCAGCGAAAGGTTCTGATAACCTGTCTTGTTATAAGATGAGAATGTTCCGACCTGATTCAAATCAAGGCTGAACATACCTTTCATAACTGCACTGTATTCCTGCTTGCAATAAGGGACTGAATCTCCCTCTTGTCTTGCCATACTTGACCAGTTCTCAGCAGGACGTGCCGAACATGCGGCAACGATTGCCGAATTCTTCAAAGGAGAAATACGTGTAACAGTAGTATTGACCTTTTTCTTCTTGCCTTTACTATCTTCCATCTCTTCTGATGCTGCTCGCATGTAGCCGAAAACATCATCATCAGCATACTCCAATGGGTTGGCCCTGGTAAAGGCAATCTTATCTTCCCGGTCAACAGGGGAAAGTGTCCAGTTACATACCTTCTGCAAGCCGTTCCTCCACCAATTGCGTACTGCCTGCCCTGACACATAAGGATAAATACGGCCGTTTTTGTTGATACTTTTGGTAGCTACAGCATTATCAAAGTTGGATAATGTACTTTTTCCTGCATTGTTCAATGCAACCACATCTACATCAATCAGATAGTAGCCCTGTGTAATCAAAATGTCTTTCATAGTATAATTAAATTAAAATCAATCCATATCATCAGTAAAAGACTCATTGTCAAACTCTTTCATATCCACATCTACCTTAACATTCAGTTCATGCAGTTTCTGGTAAAGAGCTATCAGCAACACATCACGTGTTTCTGCCCAGGAACCGGAATCCGGGAACAGATAATTTACATAGTCATTCACAGAGACCAGCACATCTCCATTCTGCTTATAGTTTTCTGCAACAGTATGCATAATAAACCTGCGCAACATATAAGGATTCTTAACTGCATTCAGTGTGTTCAACACTTTCTTCATATCAGACTCCCGGTGATAGTCGAGAATAAAATCAGCTATCTGCTGGATTTTTTCGATAGTTTCATTTTTCATATGACGAATATTGATTAGATAACATCGCAATAATTTAAAATCAAAATATTGATCCACACTCCACTTACGAATATCACTGACAATACTTTTGTCATCCATCAGTTTATCATAAATGGAATTGCTCCAAAACTTGAACTCATCCTCATTTAATGTCAGGGTTCCCTTCTTGTCTGTCTCAGTAAAGACATTGCTATCTACTTGATAGACTGCCTTCTTATGCTCTGACGCACGATAGTGGGACGCTATAAATTTATTCCAGCAATCAGAATAAACCGGTCTTCTGGCTTCCCTGTAAAACTGAAAGGCAGGGAAAGGCAACGTATAAATCTGTGTTTCTGGGCCTGCCCCGAAATTTGTAAAATGATATAAGGTAATCTGTTCATCTTTCGTCGGATGAATCCGAGAGAACAATTGGTCCAGGAAACGGAACAAAGCCGTTCCAGGTGAACGTGATTCATTCTTCAAAACGCCTTGCGATCTCTTCTTACCGACATCGTACAGAGTCTTGCTACAACATTCTCTGGCATAAAAAGCCCCGGTAGATGGATTACTGCTACTGATAACACCGATTTTTCCTTGCATCTGCTCGCAAGCGAGTGGAAGGAAATGACAACGTATCAGGACTTCCTTTGACAGCATCAATCCATTCTGAAACGAATGATGAAAATTGACAAATGTACTGGACCCTGATAAAACAGAATTATCACGCCCTGCCGCAAACAGGAATGTTTTCCTCCCTGTCACTCGACAATATCCTTCAATATGCGGAAGCTTATCTGACAGCATATCAACAAAATAGTCTTTAGTTGCCGTCTTCTTCTTATCTGGAGTATTAAAGGCAGGTTGAGTAATCTTTGAATTCAAGAAAAAAGAATTGATCTTCGCATCCCAACAGTCCACATAAATATTGGTAGCAAGCATGATTAAATCCAGAATATCATAATCAGGATAACGGGAGGATAACTCCTCTATTACAAAACCGCCGGCATCAACAAACGGGTCTCCAGTCATGCAAGTCAATGCATCGTAATCCAAATTTTCATAAGTGCGTTTCATGGAAATTAGTTTTAGTATAATTTCAATAATTCAAATACGAAATTTGTTGATAATCAAATATAAAAATAATTAATAATATGCCCAAAACTGTCAGCGAATGATTCTCAGGCAGCCGAATCCTTGGGCACACAAACTTCCCGCACCACTTTCATACATAAGCTGAAGCAAAGGGAAAGGTGCCTTCAACCTGAACTGTACCATATAGCCTTTAACTCTTGTCTGCTGCGGAGTCCCTGACTTGATGGTTATCAATACTGGCTTTGGGTCATTAAGGACCTCTAATGTACAATCATCAACAGAGCAAGGCAGTAATTCATTGAAGGCAGCCTCATAACGGTCCAGCAGGCCCCTGACCAGCAAATCTTTTGAGCGGACATCAGCCGGTGACAGATAATCTATGCCATTTCTGTCATTCCTCAGCTTAATGCACATTGGTGACATCGTCGAAAAGACTGTCTGTTCCGAAAAAGCAGGAGATGGCAAAGCTTCTACAGAGCGGACAAAAAACTGGACAACTGACTTTTTATCACCTATTTCAAAAGTCTGGTTAGTAAAGAGTCCTTCCACAAATCTCCGTGTAGATATTTCTGGCAGAAACGATATCTGCCATTCAACCGTGTCTGAGAGAATCCTTATCCTCTGATCTTTCTCGTCTATTATCCTTTTTTCAATCTTGAAACGGGAAAAAGTGAAAAGCTTAAAATTTTTGCCAGCAGCTGTCCTATAGCCATTATCATGCAGCCATTGAGCAAAATCCTCGTCAGCAGATTGAAGAATCTTATAGATTGCAGCAGACTGTTCGTATTGATAATTCAATGGAAGCAAATTGCCAAATGCTTTTTTATTAACCTCCAAACACAACTTGAATCTCATGGTTATTACTTAATTATGCATTATTATTTGCTAATATACTCTTTTCAGATAATATAATGAAGAATACAACCTATATTTCTCCCCCCTCCAAACCTTTCATATTCCTCTCTGACATTTTCAAGTTCTTCCTGCATCGCCTTTATGGCTTCTTCGCAGGTAAGTTTCCATATCTCCTTTGATGTTTTGAACCTGTCTGTTATCATAGCTTAAATTTTTATTGCTGCAAATATAAAAGGACAATGTACCAAACTACAGTACATTAGCAAAAAATTCAAAGTTCTACGGTTTCGTCCGGGAAATACCCCCTTTTTCCTGACGAAATAAAATATCTTGCAGGTAAAGCAATGTATTTCCTCTCAAAATCATAACTTTGCAAACCTGAAAAAACAAGATCATTATGCTAAAGAGAAAACCAAATATCTGATTTCTGGAAAAACACCTATGCAAGCTCGATAGGTACAATAATCGGCATCATAATTACTTTCGGCACTTCAGCCGTCATCCAACGCTGCGAAAAAGAAGAGTCAGCACGCAAGGCAGCCCTTATGATTATCCACAACATAGATGATTTTTGCGATGACCTTGAATATGATATGGATGTATGGCATGAAATTGACTCCATAAACAATATTGTCTTCAATATCCCCTACGATAAAGTCAATGAAATTCACGACAGTACTATCGGGAAATGGTTCTACAACCTCCTGTTCCGCAACTACAGAATAATTGACAACACTGCCGGAAATATCTTCAGCAACAATATAGATATATGGAAAAACATTGACGACAGCAGATTTATTGAAAATTCCGGCCAATGTTTCGGAGCCATACAGTTGATAAACGACTTATTGGATGAAAAATCTTCCATGCAGAAATCGTTGTATGACTACTATTACGAAACACTGGTTTACAACAGCGAGGAAGACGACAGTATGCGTGAACATTTTTACAGAGTAGTTTCTGACTCGAAGGTCAAGTTGTATCTCTTTAAGTTCCATAATTTTCTGCCCGGCATTGAGAGCATCCTTGAAGACCTCGATATGCACAACAGGCTAAACAAGCAGTTCATGAACATTACGGACAAGGAACTGGAAGCTATGGATTTCGATTTGGATTATCAATAATTTTCATAATCCGGAATAAAACCATATAACATGAAACTTTCAATATTAAAAGCATTTATAATCATCTCATTATCATGATTATTATCATTAGAAACAACTGCCGGGACAAGGCATGTGGAGCCTCCTGTAATGGGCTGGAGTTCCTGGAACACCTACAGGGTAAATATAAATGAAGAGTTAATCAGAAAGCAGGCTGATGCCATGATATCCATGGGTCTGAAAGATGCCGGATACAGATACATAAACATCGATGACGGTTTCTTCGGACACAGGGACAAAGACGGGATACTTCATACCCATCCGGAAAGATTTCCCAATGGCATAAAAGTCCTGTCCGATTATATACACTCAAAAGGACTGAAAGCCGGCATATATTCCGAAGCCGGACAGCAGCTGGATCTCGACGAAAAAGAAAGATACACTGAAATAACAGCCGCAATACGTGAGGTATGTCGGAAAAAATATCTGTAAACATCTGCAGATGGGCATTTCCTGGAACATGGGCAAAGGATATTGCCCAGTCCTGGAGAATAAGCCCTGACATCACCCCTGACTGGGAATCAGTAAAGAATATCATATCCATGAACATGTACCTTTCGGCCTATGCCGGAAACGGACACTACAATGATATGGATATGCTGGAAATAGGACGCGGACTAAGTCCTGAAGAAGAGGAAACTCACTTCGGGATGTGGTGTATAATGAGTTCTCCACTGCTGATAGGATGCGACCTGACTACAATACCGGAAGAGTCTCTTAATCTACTGAAAAACAACGAACTGATTGCTCTGAACCAAGACCTTTTGGGACTGCAGGCATATGTCGCGCAACATAACGGTGCAGGATATGTCTTCGTGAAAGACATAGAACAGGAAAGAGGCAGGACCAGAGCCATCAATACATTTTTTTTGCAAGAAAACATCCCGCAGCCGCGAACAGAATACATAAAATCACTGTGCCGGCAACATAAATGGCCAAAGGAAGGAACTTTCCTTCCTGAAACAGGCGGACACTCTGCATCGAAAATGTAGAGAAAGTCGTAAATCCTCCGCAAAAGCCGACAACAAGCATCAGCAGCGCAGCGGCATCCGTAACGCCTTCCATAAGGTAACCTATTATAAATGATCCTATTACATTTACTACCGCTGTTGCAAGATTGCCATTCCACCCTAAAGTTGAAAAAAGAAGCGTAACACCATAACGCAGCATACTTCCGGCAGCGCCGCCAAGACCGACCATCAAAAAGTTATACAATCTATCCATATTGCCATAAATCGCACATCCATAATTTCCTGACCCAAGCGCACAAAAGTAAGAAAATTTATCCGTACCTTCGTATGATTTTACATTCCATATCATGCAGAGCAGAACATCTACAGGAAAACTTGTTGACGGATACCGGAAAGCCTTTATAGACTCGTCTGTTGAGGCTGATACAGCATATTCACCACAGTTCATATCTAACAGTAACGGTAAAAAGGTACTCTCCGTAATAGAAAACGAACTCAAGGGTTGCGATGATCTTTTTATTTCTGTAGCATTCATTACAATGAGCGGTATAGCCCCTTTGCTTGGCACATTAAAGGACTTGGAAACAAGAGGAGCTAAAGGACGTATTCTCACGACTGATTATCTGATGTTCAGCGATCCTAAGGCTTTGGACAAATTAAACAGTCTGAACAACCTGGAAGTCAAAGTATTCAAAACAGCTGACAGCAATACCGGATTTCATACAAAAGGATACATGTTCCACAATAACGGAGACCTGAGGATTATTGTAGGAAGCTCCAATCTCACTCAAAGTGCACTAAGTACCAACCATGAATGGAATACACGTATTGTCTCTACTACTGAAGGACAATATGCAAAGGATATTGAATCAGAATTCAATAATTTATGGCAAAGTTCTGTCTGCTATGAAGAATACAGGAATGAATATACAGAACTATTCAACCGTACTAAATCTGAGCGGTCGGAAATAAAGAAATTAACCAGGTTATAATGCTTCGTCCTACAGAATCCCCTATTGTTTTCGTCCAGCAGTTAGGACGTGGGCTGAGAAAATCTGAAGGCAAAGAATTTGTCGTTATAATCGACTTTATAGGGAACTATCAAAACAATTACATGATCCCTATTGCACTGTCCGGCGACAGATCTGGAAATAAGGACAATATCCGCAGGAGCCTGATGGAAGGCAGCAATCTTATCAAAGGTGCGTCAACAATATATTTTGACGAGATTTCCAAGAAAAAGATATATTCATCCATCGATGCCGCAAATCTCAACAGGGCGCAGATATTGAAGAAAGAATACCAGAACCTCAAATGCAAACTTGGAAGGATTCCGCATTTAAAAGAGTTCGATGAACATGGTGAACTTGACCCGTTAAGGATAATCCAATACTCCAGGTCCTATCATGCATTTCTCAAAAGTTACGAGCCTGGATACAGAATCAGTTTTACACAAGAACAGGAAAATATTCTTGAGTTTGTATCATACAGATTTGCTTCAGGAATGCGAATACATGAATTATCATTGTTAAAGATACTGATATGCACGCCTGAACTTTCTGAATTTTGGGAAGACTATCTAAAAAACACTTACAATATTACCATAGACGATTTCTGTCGTGAGTCTGTTTACAAAGTGCTTTCAAACCAGTTTTTCAGAAGCAAAACGGCTTCTCCCGGACTGATAGAATATTCAAGCGGCAAATTCAAACCGTCAAAGGCACTTGTCACTGCCATTGAAAACGATACGTTCAGACAGGCATTGCTGGAAGTAATTGATTTTGGAATTTACAGATATAATCTCAACTACTCTGACAATTACCTGAATACATGCTTTAACCTGAATAAGAAATATACATATACTGATGTGTGCTGGCTTCTTAACTGGAAGACAGAAGAAGTATCACTCAATATCGGAGGGTATAAATTTGACAAATATACAAACACATATCCTATATTTATCAATTACGACAAAAGCGATGGCATCAGTGCAAGTACACGCTATGAAGACAGATTTATCGACCAGTCAAATATAATAGCTATCTCCAAAAGCAAGAGAACATTAGCATCAGAGGATGTTGATAATGCAATACATGGAGAAGAACGGAATATCATGATGCCTCTTTTTGTCAGGAAAAACAAGGATGACAAGACATCTAAAGAGTTTTATTTCTTAGGTACTGTAAAACACACAAGAGTTCATTATGCCTGATACTGAAAACACTTCCGCTGTTGAAATAGGCTACCGGCTGAACACTCCGGTGGAAAGCAATTTATATGAATATATAACTGAAAAGACATTATAATGAAAAGAATAGAAGTAGTAGCAGCAATAATAATCAAGGGAGACAAAGTATTTGCGACACAGAGAGGCTACGGTGAATTCAAGGACTGGTGGGAGTTTCCCGGAGGTAAAATAGAAGCCGGAGAGTGTCCGCAGGATGCTCTTAAGCGAGAAATAAAAGAAGAACTTGATGCTGAAATTTCTGTCGGGGAACTGCTGTAAGCAGTAACTTTGCTTCAGCAGATTTCAGAAAAATCAAAACCTACAATTTTCGGAAAAGTGAATCCTACTG
>URDD01000079.1 GCA_900546395.1 uncultured Bacteroidales bacterium
CGTGCGCTGTCTTCTATATGGTTGGAGGTAACGCTCCTGATGGCTTCGTTCTCTTCCAGGTGCTCTGCCGTGTCGGGAAGTAGTTTCGGAACCCCGACGATGATTCGGCTCGGATACGGGAGTTTGGCCGCTTGGTATATTTGAATGGAAAAGGTGTGTCCGGAAGCTTCTGGAGCAATGTTTTGAGGCTGTTCCGGTCCGGCAGGAAAGGGGAGCGTGTTTCTGGTTTAACAGATGTTTTCCAATTGTTTAACAATTGTGGATATTGGAGGTCTTTGTGTATGAGGCCGGTCTCGTGGACAGTTTCTTTGACAAGATGATTATATTTGCTGTGTTGGCATATAAGAGAAATACAATGCTTAGAGATGAAGATAAGGTTTGAAATCAGGTCGGGGGTAAAGTCTGGAGTGGCTGTCCCTTTGTATGTCAGGCTTGTAGATGGGCGGGCTTTCCATCAGGCGGTGCGAACCTGGATTTTGGTTACGCCCAGATTTTGGGACAGCAGGCGGGAGTGTATCTGCGGTCGAAGTCCTGCTGCAGTGAAGGAGAAGGTCAGGGTAGGGGAGGACATTCGCTTGTTAAGAGAATATTTGCTTGAAACTTATTGTCTTGCAAAGAAAGCAGGTGAGACGGATGTACGCGGATGGCTCGCAAATGCAGTAAAGAATTTCCGAGCAGGATCGTTGCATGGCGGTGGAAATACTTCAGATTCTGGATTTGATATTCTGTTTGGAAGATTTGTGTCTGAGAGGAAAATCAGCGACGGGCGGAGGCGTCATTACGAGGTCTTGCGGAGGATGGTACGCAGGTATGAGTCTTATGTGCGGTATTCCAGTAAGGTGGATTCGTTCGTTCTTGACATAAAAAAGATTGACTGTAAGGTACTTGGAATGATGCATGATTATATCGCCAACGAATCCGAATATGTAGTCCGCTATCCTGGGATTTTGGAAGATAACCCTGAACTTAGGAGGATTAAGCCTCGTGGAGGAAATTATGTATGTGGACTGTTCCGTGGTTTGCGGGCTTTTTTCAACTGGGCATGCAAATCCAGAATTATACATGAGTCGCCGTTTGATGGCTTCGAAATGCCTTCGGAAAGGTATGGAACTCCCATATATCTGACGTTGGATGATGTAAAGAAGATATATGAGGCAGATCTTTCTGAGTTTCCCGATCTTGCAGTGCAGAGAGATGTGTTCGTGTTCCAGTGTAATGTCGGCTGCCGTGTCGGAGATCTGATGAGGCTGGAAAAAAGTGATGTGGTAAGAGGTTCCATTGAGTATATCCCGTCAAAGACAATAAGGTCCGGTGCCCGTACGGTGGTCGTTCCCCTGAATCGGGTAGCTTGTGAAATAGTTGACCGTTATTCCGGGTGGCCTGGCAGCAGGCTTCTTCCTTTTGAGAGTCCTGAGAAGTTCAATGATGACATAAAGCTGATTCTGAGTATGAGCGGAGTCACTTATATGGTTACAGAGCTTGATACTCTGACCAGGACAGAGAAGAAGGTTCCGATAAATGAGATAGCGAGCAGTCATATGGCCAGGCGGACTTTTATCGGAAACATTTATAAGATGGTCAGGGATCCGGATCTGGTCTCGTCGCTTACGGGGCATGCGGAGGGCAGTCGCGCCTTTTCCCGTTACAGGACAATCGATATGGATATTAAAAGAGACCTTGTCAGGATTTTGGAAGGGAAAAATGTGTGAAATGTCTTGAAAATTCGTATATTGCCGCCGCTTTGCGGCAATATGCGGCAGGCGTGATGTGTAAAAATATAATCACTGTGAAATATGTTGGAATATAATGTAGGACTTGAGGGCAAAACGGTCTTTGTCACCGGAGTTGCCGGTTTTATAGGTAGTAATCTGGCCGCAAGGCTATATAAGTCAGTGAAGAATGTCAAGGTGGTAGGCATAGACTCCATGACTGACTATTATGATGTGAACATAAAGGAGGAACGTCTTAAGTCGTTGTCCGGTTGTCCTGGTTTTGTATTTGTACGCGGAAATCTTGCTGACAGGGATACGGTCAACAGTATTTTCGAAGAGTATAAGCCCTCTGTGGTGGTGAATCTTGCCGCCCAGGCAGGTGTGAGATACAGTATCACAAATCCGGACGCCTATATCGAGAGCAATCTTATCGGTTTCTATAATATTCTTGAGGCTTGCCGTCATTATGAGGTGGAGCATCTGGTATATGCAAGTTCGAGCAGCGTGTATGGAAGTAACAAGAAAGTGCCTTACAGTACTGATGACAAGGTAGATAATCCTGTGAGTCTTTATGCTGCGACCAAGAAAAGCAATGAGCTGATGGCGCATGCATATTCCAAACTGTATAATATCCCGTCTACCGGTCTCAGGTTCTTTACAGTATATGGACCTGCAGGTCGTCCTGATATGGCTTATTTCGGCTTTACGGACAAGCTTCGTGCAGGGGAGAAAATAAAGATTTTCAACTATGGAAACTGTAAGCGGGACTTTACCTATATTGATGATATAGTTGAAGGCGTCTATCGTGTGATGCAGCATGCTCCTGAGAAGTCGCTCGGTGAAGACGGGCTTCCTGTACCTCCTTACAAGGTATATAATATAGGCAACAGCAATCCTGAAAACCTTCTTGACTTTGTCACTATTCTTCAGGAAGAGCTTGTCAGGGCCGGTGTGCTGCCGTCAGACTATGACTTTGATTCCCATAAGGAGCTGGTTCCTATGCAGCCTGGTGATGTCCCTGTGACATATGCTGATACAACTCCTCTGGAGAATGATTTCGGCTTCCGCCCTGATACTCCTCTTCGTGACGGATTGCGCCGTTTTGCAGAGTGGTACAGCGGATATTATGGCACTGCACAGTCTCCGCTAAAATAGCGGAGACGGCAGAGATGCCCATGCAAGAAGGTTGCATAGCCAGAGTGTAACTGCTACGATGGCGGCAGCAGTCAGTGAAATAAGCCATTTCGCCCAGCACGGGAGTTTCTTTCCTGCGTAAGGGTCCTTGATTTTTATTTTAGGGAACTTGACAGTGTCGGTAAGTGTAGCTCCGAATTGTATGCTGATGTTTGATGATGCGTTTACAGCCCATCCGTTGGCGTTCAGAAGCGGAGCTATGTTTCTTCTTCTGAGTTTCATCCATGCCATGACCATTGACGGGCCTGATATCAGGAGAAGGATTCCTATGATTACCAGTATAGCCTGCCACCAGCTTAGTGCTACAAAGCCTTTTGCCAGACTTACGAAGAATGAGCCTATCATTCCCAGAGCCATACCTATGGCGGCGAATATACCTGCGAATTTGGCTATGTCAAACGGAGGTGCGGCAGATGGTGCCGGTGCAGATGCATCTGCAGGTGTGGCGGGGATTTTAGGGGCTTCAGTGATTTTCTTGCTGGCTTCTGCCATTATTTTGGCATCTTTGTCGGCAGCTGATTTGTTTATGAAATTTTCTACTGTTTTTGCCATCCTGCGGTATGGTGACCAAAAGGCCTGTGCAATGCTGATTGGATTGTCTATGATTTTGGTGACTACGGCATCCCAGTCAAGTCCTGAGTTGTCATAGAAAATGGCATTTTTTCCTACTGAAAGGTCTCCGATGTCTCCTACAGTCACTGCTGCGACGATTTTTCTTACTCCGGGTCTGGTTTTGGTGACGCAGTCGCAGTAGACCAGGTAAATTCCGCTGGCTGGAGCCATGACTCCGTGTTTTGCTGCATCTGCAACGTCCATACAGAAATGGCAGCATCTCTGGTCTATGATGAGATGTCCTGACTGGAATATTGCCCTTGTGTTCTTGTCCGGGTTGTAGAAGTCCTGGAATGAAACGAAGTTCTTCAGCAGGGTATAGAAGTCTTTGTATATATGGAGGAACTTATCGACGAGGTCTATGTCGTCTGATTCTTCTTTTAGTGACAGGTCATGTTCTACAAGTGACAGGAGAGCGGCTTTCTTGTTTGCAGAAACAAGCCCGGCTATTTTTTCCGCGCCGAGTTTTTCCACCTCTTCTCCTTTTTTTGCTTTTTTCCAGTTTTTGTATTCTACTGCATTAAGTCCTATTTCTGTCCAGATTTTTTCTGTGAGGACGGTGATGCCCTCAGGCATGGCGTGCTCCCGGATTGTCTCCACAGCTGAAGCCCATACCGGGTTGACTGGACCCGCCAGATTTATTTCCGGTTTTCCTGTGACTCTGGCTAACGGGTAGGATGCTATTTCAGCTGTGTGGTCACTAAGGTTTTCAGGGCTTACAGTTTCTATCTGGGCTTTCTGTACGTCCAGGGATGAGGTGCATTCAGGCGAGAATCCTGCAAGACGAGATCTTAGGAAGAAATCTTTTATTTTAGAGTCCAGTGAGTCATATGCTGCGATTACCGCTTCAGTTTCTGTTCCGAACGGAGCCTTAGGGCAGGATGCTGCCCATTCCGAATATGCACCCAGCGCATCGTAGAATTTTTCTATCAATGAAGAGTCCAGTCCTGGATCACCGCTTCTGTCTGCAATATTTCCTACAGTTTCCAGTGCTGAAGTTATTGCCTCTTTTTCTTCAGGGTCTTCTGCTGACATTTCGGTTATTATGCCGTCTCCGTTAAATCTTGTTTTTGAGAATATTGCCGAGCTGTCGGCAATATCTGTCATTGATATTGCCGAACCTTCTTTGCCAAGGTATTTCAATATGCATGATGCCGACTTGTACAGCTTGCGTCCGGTCTCGCTTTCTTTGTTGAAATTGTTTATGTCAAACGAATCTTTTCCGTTCAGGAGAAGTTCCGGGTCCGATACCGCTTCTGTTATCCATTCAGATGTGCGTACTACGTCGTCCAGATGGATTTTTCCGTCGTTGTCAGTGTCTATCCAGTATAGGCTCCTGTCGTCAATTTCCAGTCCTTTTACGGGACAAGACAGTACAGTCCACATTTTTCTGTCAAGTTCAGGAAGGTGTTCTATGTCTTTTCCGGATGTGATTTTTATTCGGGTCGCTCCTCCGATATTTTCAAATTGCCAGTTGTACTTATAGTCTTTTTTCAGAACTTTCATGTTGTTTTTAAAGGTTATATTATCTATTATCTTACAAATTTAGCCTTTTATTTTCAAGAAACTGTCTGAAAATTTTATAAAAGTTACAAAAAAGCATCAGCAAAAAATCTTATGAAATTCAGGATGACAAAAATTTCAGGGAGCTGCTCAGATTGCTTGGATAAATTTTGTATTTTTGCAAGTTAGATATTATTAAATTATGACAGACGAAGGTATTTTGAGATATTCTATTGGGGATGGGGTGGAAGCATTTACGACAACGAGGAGTGCTCAGTTGCCTTATCCTGTCATTGTCGGACATCAGGTTCACGGAAATAAGGTTGCACTGGTGGACAGGCCTGATATGACACGTGAGGATTTGGATGGCTATGACGCCCTGGTGACAAATCTTCCTGTGGCTATCGGTGTGAGGACCGCGGACTGTATGCCTATTCTGCTATATGATCCGGTTCATAAGGCTGTGGCAGCTGTGCATTCTGGCTGGAAGAGCACTGTACAGAAAATAGCATTATATACTGTCTCACGAATGGCTTCCGAGTACGGTACTTCTGCTTCTGATTTGATGGCGGTAATAGGACCCGGTATCAGCAGGAAGAATTTTCAGGTGAGGGAGGATGTTTCGTGCTTCTTCAAGGAGGCTGGCTTCCCGATAGACAAGATATGGAGCTGGGACGGTACTCCGGAGGAAAAGTCTATGAAAGGGGGCCATCATATTGACCTTGAGGCTGCCAACAAATGGCTTTTGGAGAGTGCCGGTGTCCGGCCTGAGAACATACAGTGTTGCGGTATATGTACTTATGATGATGTGCGTTTTTTTTCTGCCAGACGTGAAGGTACAGCTTGTGGCAGGAATATCAGTGTCATAAGGCTTGAGAATGTCTGAACAAACCTACGGCAACAATGGCAGAAAAGATAAAATTCTTTATACCGGCGGCCGGAGTGCTGGCTTTCGGCGTTTCTCTTTCCGGCTGTGGACAGCATCAGCAGAAATCTTCCGGATACAATATTGTCTATATAATGACTGATGACCATACGGCCCAGATGATGAGTTGTTATGACAGCCGTTATATCGATACTCCAAATCTGGACAGGATAGCTGCAGACGGTGTACGTTTTACAGAGAGTTTTGTAGCAAATTCTTTGAGCGGTCCCAGCCGTGCCTGCATGCTTACAGGCAAGCATTCTTGTGCCAACAGGTTTTTTGACAATACCACATGTGTCTTTGACAGTACCCAGCAGACATTTCCCAAACTGCTTCAGAAAGCCGGCTATCAGACTGCACTGGTAGGTAAATGGCATTTGGAGAGTATGCCTGCAGGTTTCGATTTCTGGGAAATAGTTCCGGGGCAGGGTGATTACTATAACCCTGACTTTATCCTCCAGGATGGTACAGTGGTGAGGAAAGACGGGTATCTGACCAATATCATCACGGACGATGCGATAGACTGGCTTGAAAACGGACGTGACGGTTCCAGGCCTTTCTGTCTGCTGGTCCATCATAAGGCCATCCACAGGAACTGGCTTGCAGATACCAGCGCGTTGTCGCTTTTTGAAGACAGGACCTTCGATCTTCCGGATACATTTTGGGATGATTACAAAGGACGTCCTGCTGCAGCTGCGCAGGAGATGGGCATAGATAAGGACATGGACTTGGTTTATGACCTTAAAATGGACCTCCCCGGGGCGGAGTCCCGTCTTGCCGGTGCCTACAGATGGCAGCTTTCACGGATGAATCCTGAGCAGCGCAGGGCCTGGGATGCATTCTATGATCCTGTCATGGAAGATTTCTATAGACGGAATCTTTCAGGAAAGGAGCTTGCGGAGTGGAAGTTCCAGAGGTATATGAGGGATTATATGAAAGTCGTAAAGACGCTGGATGACAATGTCGGACGTCTTCTTGACTATCTTGAGTCCGAAGGCCTGCTTGAAAATACGTTGGTAGTCTATACTTCTGATCAGGGGTTCTATATGGGTGAACACGGCTGGTTTGACAAGCGTTTCATGTATGAGGAGTCGTTCCGGACACCTTTGGTGATGCGTCTTCCTGACGGGTTCGGCCGCCGTGGTGATATCAGTGAGATGGTACAGAATATCGACTATGCTCCCACATTTCTTGAACTTGCAGGTGTTTCTGTACCGGACGATATCCAGGGGGAGTCTCTTGTTCCGCTTCTGAGGGGAGAGCATCCTGACGATTGGAGGGATGCATTATATTACCATTTCTATGAATATCCTGCCGAGCATATGGTTAAAAGGCATTACGGCATAAGGACGGAAAGATACAAGCTCATACATTTCTATAATGATATTGACCACTGGGAACTTTACGACCTTCAGAATGATCCGTCGGAGCTGGACAATCTTTACTGCAGACCTGGATATGAGGTTATTACAGAAGACTTGAAGAGCAGGATGAGGCATCTTCAGGAGCAGTATGGAGATCCTGTGAGATTTTCGCCGGAGAAGGATAAAGATCCGTTTTCAGAGACCGTGCATCAGTGTCAGTAAGTATATGTGCATTAAATGATTTTTTAATATTTTAATAAATGAGAAAAGCGATATTTATATTTTCTGCAGTTATCTTTCTGTTTCAGCAGGTATTTGCCCAGCCTGTTTTTGATTCCGGAAAACTGTATGCAATCGTTCCTTCCGGTGATCCGGGCAGGGCTGTAGGTTTTAGTGAGGGGGACAGCGAAGTCAGACTTGTCGCTCTTGATTCAAAAGACAAACTGCAGCAGTGGAGTGTCACTTCTCTGTCAGGCAGTCTTCGTTTTATCAATCCTTTTGCGGATCTGGCCATTCATGTCCGCTCTGACCATAGGGCCGCTCTGGCAGAGAATAACGGCTCTGATGAAACTCAGCTTTGGGTAGTTGAGCCTGCCGGAGAGTTCGTACGCCTGGTTCCTTCGAATTATCCTTCGCTGGTTCTTGCTGTATCTGCTGACGGTACAGTGATTCTGGAGGATAGAAAGGATGGGGATACAGAAGCCAATACTCTGTTTGCGGTCAGGGAAAGCAGTATGTCTCTGCCGGATGATTATGCCGTACATGAGTCCTCAGAAAGGGTTTACTGGGAAGATGAGACAATGTTTGCCGAGAATAAGGAGCCAGGTCACGCTACTTATATTCCATACGTGAATACTGAGGAGATGCGTTCTGACTCTGAGTTTTATGAAAAGCCATGGTCTTACAGTGCGAGTGAGTCTTTCCGCCTTCTCAACGGTGACTGGCATTTCCATTTTGTGAGTGAACCGTCCCAGCGTCCTTTGGATTTTTATAAGGAAGACTGCAATGTCGGGGACTGGGATATGATACCTGTACCTTCCAACTGGGAGATGCAGGGGTATGACCGTCCGATTTATGCCAATGTCGAGTTTCCTCATTCCAATACTCCTCCTTATATCCGGGCACGCCGCGGTTTCAATGAAGGTGGTGAGAATTACGGCATCAATCCTGTCGGATCTTATGTCAGGTTCTTCGAGATGCCGGAGGATTGGGCAGGAAAGCGTACTTTTATTCATTTCGGAGGAATCTACAGCGCTGCATTCGTCTATCTGAACGGAGAGTATGTAGGTTATACTCAGGGGGCAAACAATGATGCGGAATTTGATCTTACATCATATTTGCGTCCAGGGGAGAACAGACTTGCTGTCCAGGTATTCCGCTGGAGTGACGGTTCATACCTTGAATGCCAGGATATGTTCAGGATGAGCGGTATTTATCGTGACGTCTATCTTTACAGTGTTCCTAAGGTGAGTGTGAGGGATCATTATATAACTTCAGAGCTTAATGCTGCAGACGGCTACAAATCAGGAAAGATGTCGGTAGCCTTGTCGCTTGACAACAGAGACCGTCTTGAAGGCAGCAGGATACTTGAGGTACGTCTTCTGTCTCCTGAAGGGGATGTTATGGCCTCTGATGAAAAGACAGTGTCATTTTCAGGAGACTGTGCTATGGTTCCTGTCGGATTTGAATTTGACCTGAAAGACCTTAGTCTGTGGAGCGCTGAGACTCCGGAACTTTATACTGTTGAGGTGTCTCAGAAGAATGACGGAGTGGAGGAAAACGTGTTTTCTACCAAATACGGTTTCAGGGATATCGAAGTGCGTGGAGCAGAAGTGCTTGTCAATGGACAGAAAGTCTTTTTCAAAGGTGTGAACAGACATGATACGCATCCTGTTTACGGACGGGCTGTACCTGTAGAGTCCATGCTTCAGGATGTGCTCCTGATGAAGCGTAACAATATCAATACTATCAGGACTTCTCATTATCCCAATGATGCCAGGATGTATGCAATGTTCGATTATTTCGGACTTTATACCATGGATGAGGCTGATTTGGAAAATCACGCAAATCAGTCTATAAGTGATATGCCGTCATGGATTCCGTCGTTTGTTGACCGTATTGACCGTATGGTCCTCAGAGACAGGAATCATCCGTCAGTGATATTCTGGAGTCTTGGTAATGAGGCCGGTGGAGGAAGCAACTTTGCCGACTGCTATGCTGCAGCCAAGGCTCTTGACAGCAGGCCTGTCCATTATGAAGGTACCAGAGATGGAACATCATATGGAGGAAACCGTTTCAGCGATCTTTATTCCAAGATGTATCCTGATATGGACTGGATGTATGAGCACGCTGACTTTTTTGACAGACCGATGTTCATATGTGAGTATGCCCACGCTATGGGAAATGCTATCGGTAATCTTAAGGAATACTGGGAGTGTATCGAAAGCAGCAAGACTATGGTTGGAGGATGTATATGGGATTGGGTTGACCAGGCTATTTATGAGCCTCGCGAGATGAAGAAAGGTATTTACAGACTCCATACAGGGTATGATTTTCCTGGCCCTCATCAGGGAAATTTCTGCTCAAACGGAATAATCCCTGCTACCAGGGAGGAGTCACCGAAGCTTAAGGAGGTCAAGAGCATTTATCAATATGTGGCTTTCACTCTGGAGAATGTGGATTTGAAATCAGGAACAGTGACTATAGGAGTCAGAAATAAATATAATTTCATTTCTCTTGGTGGCTATGAGCTGGTTTGGAAGACTCTGGCTGACGGAAGGGTAGTGTCCCAGGATAAATTTGCTCTTTCTGATATTGCTCCTGGTGATTCGGTGTCTTTGACTTTGCCTCTTGATGGTGTGAAGCTCAGAAAGGCTGAGAAAGAAGGTGTCGAGGTTATGGTTGACCTGTATGTGGAGGCGTTGAGTCCGTCCCGTTGGGCAGATGCCGGTCATGTGGTGGCAATGAAGCAGTTTGAGGTACTTTCCCGTGGCGGTCTTCCTGAAGTTTCCGGATCAAAAGGATCAAAGCTTTCTGTATCAGAGGAAGATAATGTCGTGGCTGTGGTCAATGACAGGATTTCAGCAGCCTTTGATAAGGCTTCCGGAAGAATTCTTTCTCTTAATATTGGCGGATCGGATGTTATTGCCGAAGGTCAGGGCTTTGCTTTCCAGAGTCACAGATGGGTGGAAAACGACCGTTCTGTGCAGCCTGGAAACGGAGAGTTCGAAGGAGGGGAAGTTACTGTCTCTCAGGATAAAGGAACCGTTATCGTAAAGACAGTGCAGAGGGGTAGCCTTTGTGATGTGTCGATAGATTATATTATTTACCCTCAAGGAGTTATGGATATGGAGACAGTCTTCACTCCTGAGAAGGAAGATTTGAGACGTTGCGGTCTTGTGTGCGGTATCAATCCTGATTTCGGAAGGGTTGATTATTATGCTCTCGGGCCTTGGGAGAATCAGGTGGACCGTAAGGACGGCGTCACAGTAGGCAGATATGAGACTACAGTAGATGATATGGTGGTAGGGTATGTCAAGCCTCAGACTAT
>URDD01000080.1 GCA_900546395.1 uncultured Bacteroidales bacterium
ATGAGGTATTTTTGAGGATGTTTTCTGTGACTTTTTGAAAAATTTTTAAACAGCTTCTTAATGTAGATATAATAGAAAAATATGTTTGAAATAGTTTCAAAGGAAATGCTTACACCGGTGATATGCCGGATGAAAGTATATGCTCCCAGGCTTGCGGAGTCTGCTCTTCCAGGACAGTTCCTTATTGTGCGTCCAGAGGAACATGGTGAACGTATCCCATTGACAGTGAGTGACTATGATAGGGAAAAAGGGACAGTGACTATAGTTACTCAGAAAATAGGTGCATCGACTTCTGAGATTTGTGCATTTGAGGAGGGTGAGGCATTCAGTGATGTTGTAGGTCCTTTGGGAATGCCATCTGACTTCACGTCAATGTCTGATGAAGAGCTGTCAGGAAAGCACTATGTTTTCATAGCTGGAGGAGTAGGTACTGCACCTGTTTATCCGCAAGTGAAATATTTGCGCTCAAGAGGTGTCAAGGCGGATGTTATAATCGGAGCCAAAACTGCAGATATGCTGATATATAAAGAAGAGATGGAACAGGTATGTGACAATCTTTTTATATGTACTGATGACGGTTCGGCCGGTTTTAAAGGACTTGTGACGGCTATGCTTGAAAAACTTGTGGTGGAAGATGGCAGAAAATATACCCGGGCAGTAGCTATCGGACCTATGATAATGATGAAGTTTGCATCTTTGACTGCCCGGAAACTGGATCTTCCCATAATTGTCAGCCTTAATACTCTGATGGTAGATGGGACGGGAATGTGCGGAGCCTGCAGGGTGACTGTCGGAGGCAAGATGAAGTTCGCCTGTGTTGACGGTCCTGAATTTGACGGATATGAAGTCGATTTCGATGAAGCCATGAGGCGTCAGACTATGTACAGGTCTCAGGAAATCAGTGCTGCAGAGCATGATCACGAATGTAAAATAGGAAGGGGAAAATAATGGCAGTAAAAATACCAAGAGTTCCGGTCAGGGAACAGGACCCTAAGGTAAGGGCGACGAATTTTGATGAAGTGTGTTATGGCTATAGCCCGGAAGAGGCTGTGCTTGAAGCATCACGATGTCTGCATTGCAAAAATCCCAGGTGTGTTTCAGCCTGTCCGGTCAATGTGTCCATACCTGAGTTTATAGCGCATGTTGCCGCAAGTGATTTTGCAGGTGCGGCAGGAGTTATAGCGAGGGATTCCTCTTTGCCTGCGGTATGTGGCAGAGTTTGCCCTCAAGAGACTCAGTGTGAAGGAAGCTGCATTTTAGGAGTAAAGGGAGAAGCTGTGGCTATCGGGAAACTGGAACGCTTTGTGGCTGACTGGAATATGGAGAATGGGAAAGCCGCTGCTGTGAATACTCCGCCGAACGGATTTAAAGTAGCTGTAGTAGGGAGCGGGCCTTCCGGTCTTGCCTGTGCAAGCGATCTTGCCAAGATGGGATATGAAGTCACAGTCTTTGAAGCCTTGCATAAGGCCGGAGGCGTGCTTGAATATGGCATTCCGGAATTCCGGCTTCCTAAGGATAAAGTTGTCGCGGCTGAAATCAACGCAGTTAAAGCTCTTGGCGTAAAGATTGAAACTGATGTGGTAGTGGGACGGACACTTACGGTTGATTCCCTTTTGGATAAGGAGGGCTTTTCAGCCGTATTTATAGGCTCCGGAGCCGGACTCCCGCGTTTTATGGGGATTCCAGGTGAGAATCTTAACGGAGTCTTTTCAGCAAATGAATTTCTGACAAGGAATAACCTTATGAAAGCATACAGGGAAGATTATATGACACCTGTATATACAGGGAAGAAGGTTGTAGTTGTCGGAGGTGGTAATGTGGCGATGGATGCCGCACGCACGGCGCTCAGGCTTGGAGCAGAAACAGTAATAGCGTACAGGCGTACTGAGAAGGAACTGCCGGCAAGGGCGGAAGAAGTGCATCATGCAAAAGAAGAGGGTATTGAGTTTGCAATGCTTACAAACCCTGTTGAGATCTTAGGTGATGAAAAAGGATGGGTAAAAGGGGTACGTTGCATAAGGATGGAGCTGGGTGAACCGGATGAGAGCGGTCGCCGTTCTCCGGTACCTGTTCAGGGATCAGAATTTGACATAGAGGCTGATTCTGTCATTATGGCATTGGGTACATCTCCGAATCCTTTGATTGCAAGGACAACTTCTGGGCTGGAAACAAATAGGAGAGGATGTATAGTGGCTGATGCAGAAGGTGTTACTGCAAAGGATGGTGTCTTTGCTGGAGGTGATGCAGTTACAGGTGCTGCTACAGTTATTCTGGCTATGGGTGCCGGCAGGAAAGCTGCTGCAGCAATCGACCGTTATATCAGAGAAAGCAGAGAGTAGAGGAACTGAATCTTGTTTGTAAATTTTTACCTCACGTGCAACATTTTTCTTATTGCGTGCATCTATTCTGTGTTGTTTGATTAATAAATGTATGTTATGAGAGAAATTATGTTAGAGGTGGCCAAAAGACTGGGAGCTCTCCTGTTTGTAGGAGGCATTCTCTCATCTTTTATCTGGCTTTTATAACAAGGCTGATTTTCGTGTGATAATATGCGGCGACAGCCTTTTGGTAAATAGATTCAGTTATTTATAAGGGCCGTGATTCAAGTCTGATGCAGTCACGGTCTTTTTGCAAAGTTTAAGGGAACGGATGTAAGTATGAAAATCCTTATATCCGTTCCCTTAAAGGATTCCAAAGACTACATACACACTTCAGCCGGACAATAATATTATCCGTTTTTGGAATCCGTTGTTTTTGATTTCCGTAGTCTGCAATGAACTTTCTGCCTTAAAGGTAAAAGTTTTAAAAATAACGCCATGTAATGATTCTTACAGGACATGTGTTTTTTTATGTCTGAAAAGTAATTTCCAACAGCCGTCTATGACTTTTATGGAGTGCCACAATGAAAACGGAAGGCGTGCAAATTCTCTGAAAATGACTTTGGTCTGAGAACTTCCTGATTTATAGGCACGCTTGAAGAAGTTCCACATTATTTCAGCATTTAGCTTTTCTAGTTCATTTCTTGAAAAATCAGCCTCAGGAATGTATAGTGGAAGGAATCTGTTCCATTTTTCATTATGTATTCTTACAGTGCTGCTGATCCAGTCCTCGTTGAAACTCCCATTGCTCATATGTAAAATTTCCATGCGGCAGCAATAGTTTTTGAGATGTCTGGCGATTTCCATTGTATAGTCAATATCGTAGCAGTGGAATCCGGTAAGGACAGTTTCGTCAAAAGGCCATTTGTCATGTACGGACTTCCTTACAGCAAGACCGAAGCCGTCAAGGGTCACGACGCGTGAAAAATGCGTATTTTCGGGCATGTTGATATTGCTTATACGCTCTTTCCCGTCTTTGTCAATATACCAGTAATGAGACCGTTCTGTATCCGAATTTGTCCACCATCCACTGTATGCTGCAGCTTTTATTATACTGCCTGCAAATCCGAGTACTCCGCAGTCTTCTTCACTTAGCTTGTCCTCGATAATCCGACCCCAGCCAGTTTCTTTGAATTTTATGTCTTCATGCAGGAAGAAAATGTTCTCTCCGGAAGCTGTTGCTGCGCATTTATTATATACAGCTGCGATTGGAAGGGCTTCATTTCTGTTGTCAAACCCGATAATTTCATATTCGGTTTCACTACCGATAGTAGCTTCAATATTCCTTTTCAATTCATTTAGTCTTGACGGAGAGATTGAGCAAATTATTATGCTTATCATTGGGACTGTCTTATTTGATTAAACCTTTCCAGAAACTGCCATATTCTTTATGGTACCAGGCATGGCATCCGAAGGGGAGTCTTTCTCTATTGAGCCTGAACGATTCTTCAGGATTCTGTTCAAATGCAAACTCCAAAGCTTCTTTCCACCCGGGACGAGAGATTTCGAGTGTTGATGTTTCATAGAAAATCCAGAGATCTTCAGGGTAAAATGGTTTATTGTCAGCGAGTTGAACTGCTATCCTGTCTTTATGTTTTTCTGTAATACGTATAAAGTCGGCAACATTTCTCAGTGAGAAGCCTCCGTTTCCTACATTATAGAAAGTATCGCGAAGCCTTTTCCTGTCACTCATTTTGAATTTGCGTTGAAATCGAAGAATTATTTTACCCCAAAAAGTACAGTATTTTTTCCTGGTGGGAATCCATGGAGCACCTATGTAGCTATAACCTTTTGCTGTCCATTCTTGCAGCCTGTCGTAGAATACATATGCATCCAACTGGTAAATCAGTATATACTCGTAATCTGAAAACCGTTTGTAGAAACTGCTGTCCAGCATCATTTTGTTATATGCCCGGATTCCTTTGAAATTGGAATCACCGAATCTTCTGTATTCCAATGCAGGGAATGATGAAGACAATAGGGATGTATCCAGACTTTCAGGGACGGCAGCTATGATTTTATATCCGGAAAGCACTTCGCACACCCTTCTTAGAGAGGTTTTTTCATTTTCTGAAAAGTCAATCTTATATATAGGTATTACTACAGCGGTTTTCTTAACGGACATAATTTTTTCATTTTTTGCAAAAATATGCAATTTATTCGGTAAAAGTGTCAAGCAGGGGAATCAAATACGCGTCAGTACGTCAATATTCGTTTATACACTTTTATGTACTCACGGGCTGCGGTTTCCCATGAAAATGATTCTGCATGCCTTTTTATATATTCCGGTGATATTTCTCCGGATTCATACTTCCTGATTCCTTCGTTGAACTCTTCCTTCATTTTTTCAGGATTGAATTCACTGTTGAAATAAAATGCAGCATCTCCTCCAATTTCCGGAAGACTGGTGTATCTGGATAGGAAAACAGGTTTACCATAGCGCATGGCTTCAATCGGCGGCAGACCGAATCCTTCTGCGATTGAAGGGAATACAAGTGCTTTGCAGTTCTGCAGATACCAGTGTTTGGCGCATTCGTCAACGCAGCCGGTGAATATTACTCTGCCTGAAACTCCAGCCTTTTTTGCTTCTGCTATGATTCTTGAGTAATATGGCTCCTCAATTCCTCCTGATATTAAAAGAAGGAGGTCATTTCCTTGCAGCAATGCGGGAAGTACATGGTAGTTCTTTTTTTCAAGAGTCGCACCTATAGTATAAAGGAATTCTTTTTCAGGGGAGTTTTCCGGCTTTGTGATTTTCCCTTCATAGCGCTCGCACCCGTTGTGTATTACGGAAATCCTTTTACCTTTCAGGTCCATATTACTGACAATATCTTTCTTTGCAAATTCAGATATTGTAACTATTTCAGTAGCTCTGTCAATTTTTTTCTGGAGTTTCTTTTTCCAATAGAGCGGACCTTCTTTTGTATTCTCGTAAAGAAAGTTCAAGTCATGGATTGTTAGAAGAATCCTGCCTCTGGAGGGCATAATGGCAGGATATTGTATTGTAGTATGCCAAAGTCCTCCTTTTGCGAGCCAGTAAGGAAAAATGTATTTATGCAGGCTTCTGTATATTACATAGTCGGCATCAGGGCTAAGAATACCCAGATTTCGTTTCCTTAAATAAAAACGTATGTCAAGGTTGTCACTTTTGGAATTTTCCTTGATTATGGCGTTAGCCAGATTCCTGCAGAAGTGGGAAATTCCAGTGTTTTCGCATTTTATGCGCTCGCAGTCAAAAACAATCATTCGAATCGAAATTAGTTAAAATAACCAAATCTGTCCTCAAAATTATGTATTTTTCCGAAAAAAAAGAAAACACAAAGAAAAATAATGTACATTTGCAGACATTCGATACTTTATACCTATGTTTGTTTTCGATTGCGAAAGAATGAAATATGAGAACACCGGCTTGCATGTGTTCTGTGATAATTTGGCTTCACATCTTGTAAATCAGGTCAACAAAACTGGTGATGATATCGGATTCTTTGTACCGAAGCAGTATGTCGGAAGGTGGGGCAGCAGGTTCTATTATCGTACTGTGAGAAATTGGAACAAGTTTTTTCTTCCGTGCGATTCTGACGTAAAAGTATGGCATTGTGCTCACCAGCAGACATCGTATTTGCCGCCGCGTAATGTTAAAATGGTCCTGACTGTACATGATTTGAATTTTCTGTATGAAAAGCCCAAGTATAAGCACAGAAGATATCTTGATGCCCTTCAATACAGACTTGACAGGGCTGACAGTGTAGTTGCAGTTTCGGAATGCACAAAAAGGGATTTACTGAAAAATATGGACCTCAAAGGAAAATATGTTGAGGTTATATACAATGGTCTGAACTTTTTTGAAGGGGATGAAATGCCTCCTGTTGTAAGACCGGAAGGCGACTTTCTTTTTTCTGTGGGGACTATTCTTCCGAAGAAGAAGCTTATAATTGCAGGGAACCGCTCCAAGTACGAAAATGATATAATGGCAGAGGCCCAAAAGTGGGGAGTCGAGGACAGAGTGTTTATTGTAGGTCCTGTTGATGAGGCTGTAAAGTATTGGTATATAAGAAATTGTAGCGCATTCCTTTTCCCCTCTATTTCTGAAGGGTTCGGATTGCCTGTAATTGAGGCCATGTATTACGGCAAGCCTATATTTCTGTCAGACCATACTGCCTTGCCGGAGGTCGGAGGGCCTCATGCAATTTATTTTAATCACGAATTCGAGCCAAACCTCATGCAGAAAGAGTTTGAGGAAGGTTTGAAGCTTTTCAAGGACGGTTCTAAGGATCAGGAAAAAATGATAGAACATGCTCTGAGTTTTTCGTGGGAGCGTACAGCAAGGCGGTATCTTGAAATATACAGAGAGCTGGCTGATTGATTATGGAGACTTGCTGTAAATCTCAAAAAAATTCCTGCATCATCTTTGAAGGATATCTTTCGTGGTTATCTTGACATTTTTTCGAGCCAGTGGAAAATCAGGATAATCCTTTTTCTTAGGACATCTGTGTTAATGGTGTCAGGAGAGTCAAATGTTTTATTGTTATTCATGGTGATTCCTGAGGTAAAGAGCACGGAAGGGATTTTGTTCTCGACAAATACCCTCTGGTCTGACAATGTGTAGAAAACGCGTGTAAAATCTTTGCTGCCATAATATGTGTGCGCTATTTCCAGATCAGTGCCGTAAAACAGGTTACACATTGAAACCTTGTCCCTGTCATCAGGATGCAGTCTGTTGTTCCCCAACATTATTATATAGTCTTTCCGTCCAGATTTGAGAGTCGAGAGAGAGCATCCTATCTGGTCTATGTTGACCATCAGAGAAATGTCTTCGGGTTTTATCACATTGCCTGTCAGCGGGTCATTAAGGTAACCGTCTGCTATAGTATTCCAGAAAGAGTATGAGCCGGCCAGATTTGTAAAGTATCCGTCAAATGCTATGAATATGATATTTTTCTCATATACACGTCCCAGAGTCTTCATTGAAGAGAACATTTCGGCAAGTGTCGTGAGTGCTACTGTGCCGGAGGCATTGCTGTCCGCTCCCGGATACATGTTCCCTCCAAGTATCCCGAGGTGGTCGAAATGCGCACCTACTACTATGTATGAATCTTTCGGGTTTTTGACAGACCCCGGAATCATACCGAGAATATTGTGTCCTACAAGTCCGTTTCCTGCATAAATATGTTGGGCATAGCTTCCGTTGAATGGGAGCAGTCCGGATTTACGGAATGAGCGTATCAGCCAGAATGCAGCTTCTGTATTGCCTGTACTGCCTGTGGAGCGTCCGGCACAAAGACTGTCTGACAGGAATTCAATCTGTCTGGAAAGTTTTTCTGTCCAGACGACATTGTGAGATGCGCAGTCAGAGGAGGCCCACGCATTTTGTCCGTGTGTCTGAATATTTGCTGTCAGTAAAAGAGTCAGAAGGCTCAGTGCATATAGAGGAAAGACTTTACTCATTTTATGTTCCGGTATTTTCGGGTGATTATTTCAGGGCTGCCAAACTACAAAAGTACAGGCTGGCCGATAAAAATAAACTTTGTCTCTGCCCTCAACTTTTCTTATATTTGTAGTTTATTTGCAATGAAGTGCCAAAATTAGGAAAAAATAAAGGAAGTATAATGATTAGATTAAGAAAATATGCCTTTGCAATATTGTTTTTGCTGGTTTTTATGGCTGTAAATGCTTATGGCCAATATGATAAGGATGTTTTCTTTTTCAGAGGAAGACAGGCTCTTGCTGACGGGAAATACTCTGCGGCAATAGAGAATTTCAATATTCTGTCACGTCTTGATTCAACCGATTACTGGACTTTCTTTTTCAGGGGTATTGCAAAATATAACCTTGGTGACATAAGAGGCGCGCAGAAAGATTTCAATACTTCAGTCAGGCTTAATCCTGTATTTACTTCAGGTTACCATTACAGGGCGATTACAGAGAGCCGCTTCGGAAAATACGATGATGCATTACGCGACTTTCAGTATGCCATAAATTTGAGACCTGGATATATAGGACTTTATTTCAGCCGCGGAGTCACCTATTTCCTTTCACAGCAGTTTGACAAGGCTGTGAGTGATTTCGACAGATATATAAGGAAAGAACAGAAGGACCCATCTGCCTATCTTAACAGAGGAGCGAGCTATCTTTTCCTTAAGGACACTCTTAAGGCAGTGGCTGACTATAATAAAGCTATAAAGCTCAACAGATTTGACCCAGAGGGATATATAAGGCGTGGCAGGCTATATGCTTCTTCAGGCGATTATGATAAGGCGATAGCAGATATGAACCAGGCTATTTCTCTGGATTCTACCAGCACATTCGCATATTTTAACCGTGCCATTATGCTGTATGAGCAGAAAAACTACAAGGCGGCCATGGCAGATCTGGACCGGGTTTTGAAAGATGAACCCGGAAATGCCCTGACTCTTTATAACAGAGGACTCATAAATGCGCAAGTCGGTGAGTATGAGGCTGCTTTGTCCGATATGGACAGGGTGCTTAATATAAATCCCGAGAATGTGCTTGCCTATTTTAACAGGGCATCCATTTTTATTGAAATGGGCCGTTATAAGGATGCCCTGGAGGATTATGACCGTGCAATCGAACTGTATCCTGATTTCGCAAAGGCATATATGAACAGGTCTTATGTAAAGAATCTTCTTGGTGATTATAAGTCATCCAAGAAAGATTACGACACAGCGAGGGAAAAAGTAAGCGAATACCGGAAGACAAGTTCCGAGAATGCGGACTCTTTTGCAGATACAACAAAAAAATACAGTTCACTCATAGCCCTTGATGCAGAGTTTGCGAAAAAGGATTTCAATGACGAACTTCTCCAGCACAGAGATATAGATATAAGGTTAAAGCCTTTGTACCGCTTTGTAATAGCTCCTGATAGGGACAATGTGAACTATGCCCTTGAGAGAAAGTATGAAAATTCTCTTGTTGACAGGTTTGTTTCATCTTCTCCTGTACCTTTGGTTGTATCGAATTCGGATTCTCTGATAAGAAAACCGCTTCCAAGATGGATAGAAGAGAAGATATACGGAGAAGAGAGTATATCCGGAAGTTCAGAGGAAAGTTTCTTGCGGGCTCTTTATGAAACAGCCGGGAAACAGTATAATTCAGCTCTTTCCTATTATGGAAAAGCAATTGATGCTGATATATCCGGAGATTTGGAGAATCTTTACAAGGCTTTTTACTATATGGATAGAGCTGTATTGAGGGCGGAAATGATTGATTTCATATCTTCAATTGAAAGTAATGTCCAGGTGCTGACAATGGATGATGCAGGTACTACAAGAGCTAGAGTAAAGGATCAGGTAAGCCAAAGTTATGATTATTCTGAGGCTATTGCAGATTTGAATAAGGCTTCTGACATTACAGGGGATATTCCATATATTTACTTCAACCTG
>URDD01000081.1 GCA_900546395.1 uncultured Bacteroidales bacterium
GCTCAGGAAGACCGACTGTCCCTTGGTCTTGAATGAGGACAACTCACTATAGAAAGTCTGGCCATTGAAAACAACTTCATAAAAATAATAGTATTGGGTATCCTGGGATAACCCGCCTACTTTTATAATAAAGTCATTTCCCTGGAACTTGGTATATTCGACCTTGCCGTCATTTTCATAAATAGTCAAATCACCTGACTTGCCATAATAAACAGTAATCTTAAGGTCAAAACTTTTCTTGGAAACTGTACCATTAAAGTTGGCCGATACTTTTGAAACCTCTCCTAAGTTAAGAGTTACAGGACACAAAGGCTTGATTGGTACTGTAATCTCTGTCCCGTCCTTCAGTGTGAGGTGGAGACTCGTCTCGTCATGTGTAACTGATTGGAACATAGATTCTCCATCTGCACCTGCCGGTCCCTGTGGACCGGTAGCCTGACCTAACTCCTCCCATGAAGATCCGTTGTCATAGGATACATACCATTTCCCGTTTTCTATTTTCAACTGAGGGGTAATACCTGGTCTGCCACCGGCTTCTCCCTGACCATCAGCGATTACCTTATGACCGCTGTCATCAAGAAGCCAGTCTCCGTTCAGAGTCCAGTAGTAGATGCCGTCAGTATCCTGTCTCACGCCAATAATCGGAGTCTGACCGTCTTTTCCATCCTGACCGTTTTGGCCGTCCTTGCCATGGTAGATAGTAATCGGTTCAGCCTTTGCAAAGGTTATTGTATAACCAATGACTTTTCCTGCGCTTTTTATTGGAGTCACATTGGTTATGTAATCTTTGTTTGCCTCAGCATTTACCAAAGTCTGTAGGGCCTCAATGTTGGTATTCATCTGTTTACACAATTCCTCCAGTGCAGTCACTCTCTTATCCAGGGAATCAATATTGCTCCACAAGTCGCTTGGGTCAAATTTGCCGCATCCGACTGACATTAATAATATGGAGCAGCATAAAAGCAAAACTTTCTTCATTGTTATAAATTTTTGTTGTTAATAGCATTACTTCTTTATAATGCTGCAAAAATAGAATACTTCGGTAAAATTTTTATAATTTATCACAATCAGCAGTTGCACTGTTGTGATTTATAAGTTTAATCGAGGTTATTAGGCTTCAAATTTAGTTGTGAATATTTTAAAACCAAGGGATGAAATATTTGTAAGGGTTTATGAAACAGTTACTTGAAAGTAAGAGATTAGCCCTGTTTTTTGCTTGTTATGATTCCCGGGTACAAAGAGTATATCCTCGTCAAGGATATTCACAACTTCGCTAAAGAGTACTTGCATGACTGTCATCCAGTCAAATGTAATGCTTTCGATTCTTAGACGCAAAGTCCCGGAAGGAGTCTGAGCTTCAGCTATTTCACCTTGCTTCTTGCCCATCAATGCTGCCCCGATGGGCGATTTCAGTGAAATCTTTCCTGCCTCAAGGTTCATCTCGTGGGGACTGACTATCTCAAATTTCATCCTGGTGTTTGTAGTGAGGTTTGTGAACTCAACCCGGCTCAGAAGGCAGACACTGTCTTTCGGGAGAGCGTCGGGGGTAATTACGCGTGAATGATCCAGAATTTTCTGCAGGAAACGGATACGGCTGATAGTTTTCGCCTTAATCCGTCTTGCTTTGCGGTATCCTGCATTCTCGCTGCGGTCTTCCTGTGCGCTGGTTTCAGCAAGGCTTTCCTTTACCTTTGGATAAACTACATTGATAAGGTGGTTCAATTCGGATGCAATCTCATCGTGTCTTTGTTTTGATAGATATTCCATAACTCAAATATACTTATCTTATATTTGATACAGCCTGATGCTACGATTGCTTCAGCACCCCTTGCCGTCAATACTGCATGAAGCCCCGCTCACCGGCTCATTTTCCTGGCCGTCGTATTTGCAAGGTGAGGTAAGACCGGCCTCTTCTGCTGAAAAAGTGACGGTGCCGTCTTCAAGCAGGAAGCATGGGATTCCGATATAGCCTTTTTCCTTTACTGGTCCAAATGCTGGATTGCTGTCACGTAACCTCAGAAACTCCTTGAGATACTTTGCGTGTGTTCCTATGTCTATAATTTCATATCTGCTGTTTTCAGCTGCCTCGTTTTTAATCCTGGTGCAGTCAGGGCAGGTGCTCATACCGTAGATTTTTATCATATCGCAATACTTTTTCATTATTGTCATTTCAGCAAAATTCGCAACTTCATTTTATTTATCCAAGAATAGGAGTGTTTTATTTATATGACGCTTATGAAACTTTCCATAATACTTACGAAACGTCGTTTTCATTTTCGTTACGGAAGTTTGACACTTGAAAAATTGAATTTATTGCATAGAGTTCGTTGAGAACTCTTGTTTTTGTCAAATTTAATTTTATGTATTTGTAATGTTATATAATGTTTTTATTATGATATTACGCTCTGTATCTTCTAAGAATACCACATTGTACTATGTCCAGAAGTCGTTCCGTCAAGAAAATGGCAAGAACGCGACTAAATATGTTGAGCATTTGGGTAATATAGACCAGTTAAAGGCCAGATTTGGGGAGGATGAATCCTATAGGTGAGGCAAAGAAATATGTAGCCGAATTGACGAGAGCTGAAAAGGAAGCGCAAAAATCAGTTATTTTCGAGTGCAAACCTACAATGCTCATTACGAAGGGAGAGCAGCGCAGTTATAACGGCGGTTACCTGTTTCTACAGAAGATATATCATGACTTGGGCCTCCACAAGATATGCGATACAATATTGAAGAGGCAACATAAGGATTCGAAGAACCATGACATCAAGTACAATCTGAATGAGATATTGTCCATGCTTTTGTACACCCGTATTCTATATCCAGGCTCGAAGCTGTCATCATTGGAAGATGCAGGGCGTTTTATTGAACAGCCTCATGTGGAACTTCACCAGATATACAGGGCATTGAGCCTGCTGTCCAGGGAGAGCGACTTCATACAGGCGCAGGTGTATAAGAACAGCCTGAAGTTGGGAGAACGCAACACGAAAGTGCTGTACTATGACTGCACGAATTATTTCTTTGAGAGCGAGGAGGAGAGCGGACTACGCCAGTACGGACACTCCAAGGAGAACAGGCGACACAACAACGTCGGAGAAAGAGCTTTCATTACCGTACAGTTATTGAAAAAGTTGAAAGGATATTTTCAGGAGTGGGCTCTTGACTGTAAGGGGTGGCATATTGACGGGAAAGAGGAAGAGTACGACATAAGCGCATTGAATCCGGCGGAATACCGCGACATTACTTTCCATAAAGACAGGTGGATGATAGAAAACTGCTTCCGTATCATGAAGACTGACTTTGAGGCAAGGCCGGTATATCTGCAGAGAGACGATAGGATAAAGGCTCACTTCCTGGCTATACAGGGAGAGGGGTATATCCCTACTTACACCAGAACAGACCTCACGAATGCATTGCACGGCTCCGCCGGCTTCAGAACTGACACCCAGATAGTACCAAAACAGAAAATGAGAGAAATAATATCAGCTACGAAGAACAGCAGAAGTTCCAAGGAAAAACTTAAGGAAAAGGAGAAAAATATGTAAAAAAGCACACAGCAGGGTTTATATACCACAAACATATAACAATAAAGTCGGGCTACAAATCTCTGGAAATGAGATAAGTAGCTCTTATTTTTGCCCAATGAAGTGTCAAACTTGAGGAAAATAAAACTAAAATCGGCAACATTATGAAAAGGACATTTGCTGCGAGCATAAAACCGATAATCATTATCTTTACAAATTGACTGTCTTTTGACAGACAAGCCTGAATAGATTGTTGACAAGCGGATCTGCCATAAAATGGTTCATTCTTGACAATACCTTCATGTGAGAGTGATTCAGTTTTAATCCCTGGATACATATCATTGAAAAATGAGTATATTTGAGCCATGGAATATTTATCAAAACAAAGATACGACGAGATCGCGGCCGAACTGAACCACCTTATCGATGTCGTCTATCCCAAGGTTAAGGAGAACCTTGCTGAGACAAGCGCACAAGGGGACAGGAGCGAGAATGCAGGATACCGCGAAGCAAGGAGGATGCAGGCGAAGACTATCAGCCGTATCCGTTTCCTGCAGAAAGTTCTGGAACATTCCCGCGTGATTGACCCGGATGCCCTTCCCAAAGACAGAGTTTGTCTTTTGAGCCATGTTGAATTCACGAACCTTTCGACAAATACCAAGATGAAATTCGAGATAGTCAGTCCTCATGAGATGAATCTCGAAGCTGGAAAGATTTCACTGAATTCCCCGATAGGAGCTGCCTTGATGGGTAAGAAGCCTGGCGAAATAGCTGAGGCTAAAACTCCATCCGGAACTCTGCGTCTGAGAGTTGAAAGTATCACATTTGACTGAGGTTAAAGAACTTTATAACAGTATTTGTACCTGACGGCGTATCATAATGCCGGAGGGTACGTGATGAAATATACGGGTGCTTTAAACAGTTTTTAGTCTAAAAGACAGTAATTCATAGTACCGGCAAAAAGAATTACTCTATTTGTTAATTTTAAAAAAAGTTGGATGATATGAAATCCCCGATAGGCATACAGACGTTCGGTCAGATTATATAGAACGGTTTTGTCTATGTTGACAAGACCGATATGGTGTATTCATTGGTTACTGAGGGAAAGAAGGACTTGTTCAAAGGCCTGAAGATAGATTCCATGGAGAAAGACTGGCATCAGTATAAGGTGTTTCATATTGACTTTAACGGAGTTAATTTCACTGTTACGGGATCATTGGAATCAAGTATAGAAGGCTATATTCACTATTGGGAAAAGGAATATGACCTTATACCGGAAGTTGATTTTGAACTCGGTTCCCGATTTGAAAAGATATTGCAAGCCGCTTCCGGAAGAAGCGGACGTGGAAAGTTTTAATCAGTTGTCACGAACTTATTGCTGTTTGCATCTTTATCAGACTGATTCAAAAAATTGTCCTTTAAAGATGAAACGGGTTTTTATAATTGTCCTTCTTGTCTGTATGACATTTCCTATTTATGCTCAGAAAGTGATTGAAAATGATGAAGTTCTGGCTGCCGTAGGTGTCAATGTCCCTATGTATAAGGGTATTGAAAATGATGTGGTGGCGGGTATTCATTATGGGCATTATTATCATAACGGGATGGGCTTCAGGGCCGGCTTCCAGTATTCGCCGTCAGTGGCAGATATAAGTAATTGTTTTGGCGTACCGCTGGCATTTACATTCAGGACGCGCTCAAGGTCACTTGACAAAAGGCTTGAATCGGCAACGGAAGGTGCATTTGAGTCCGCAGCCTATAGCGGAGATGATGCCGTGAAAAGCGGATTTTCAGGCTTTTTGATGAACTTGTTTGACAGGATTGAATTTTCGGCCGGACTGACTCCCGGCTATGTTGCCGGAAAAAATACTCTTTCAGGAGAAAGTATAACTACAGTCGGAGAAATTTCGTATAAGGAAAAGACATGGACAGAGAAGCCTTGCGGATTTTCATTGTCACTTGATGCAGGCTTCAATATCAACTTGCGCATCTGGCGTTTTGACCTGAAGCTGATGCCTGCTTTTCATTACAACATAACAGATAACTACAGGTATCACATTCATACCACGGATTCTGCTGGTCATGAATCTGTAAATGTCAGGCCTGTAAAATGGTTTTTCACCTTTAGCGGCGGCCTTGCTTTCCGTTTTTAACGGAATTTCCAGATTGTATGAAAACCATAGTGTCTCCGTCTTTTCCGGAGAAGGTGAAGCCTTCATAAGAAAAGTCTTCAAGGGCCTTGGCTGAGGTAATCTGGTTTTCAATGATGTATCTGGCCATAGCTCCCCGGCAGGTCTTTGCCCAGACTGCTGGAGTGGTCAGTTTACCGTTTTTCAAGACGTGGAATTTCGGTTCAATAATGACAGGGATTTCGCTCACTACTTTTTTCCAGTCAAACAAATGGCGGAATTCTTCTGTATCAAGATATATGAGGGTTCCGTCGTCTTGTGTGGCAGATTCTATAAGAACATCAGTAAGATGCGGTCTCCAGAATTCATTTACAGTTTTCCCGTCAGTACAATGCAGGGGAAAACCGCCTTCCATCCTGTAAGTATTTATTCCGTCCAGAGGCCTCAGAAGTCCGTACAGACAGGATGATATCCAGAGATGCGAGTTTGCCCAAAGCAGGCTTTCATCGCTCAGTCCGTCTGCCTTAAGATGCTTGTATGCCTGGCCGAAATAGGCCAGTACTGCAGGCATTATTTCCGCCTCGTCACTTCCGAAAATTTCAAAGCGCTGCCTGTTCTGTTCTCCTATCTTATAGCTGCAGGAAAAAATCTCGGACAGTTCTTCCGCTGTTTTCTGTCTCATGTCTCTTGCGAGCATCGCGGCCTGGGGCATGAATCGAGGCTCCGATGGTGTGATTCCTCGAGACGGGCACTGCTCGTTCATAATCTTTGCACTGGCCAGTAGTATCTGCATATTGTTTCTTTTGTATTGTGGGAAGGTGAAGCTGTTTCCTGACCCGCCCTCTTCTGTCATTCTGCAAAAATAGTGAGAAGTTTCTGATATGTAAACCTTAACAACTGGTTAAATTTACTAACTTGCAAAGTTTTTCGGCAAACCGTTAGAATCAATATTTCGATTGGATGAGAATGACTAAACTTTACACTCCCAAATTCTCTTTCGGCAAATGGCTGTTCCTGTTTGCAGGAGGCTTTATTCTATACATTTTCCTTTATTATTTTGTGATGTTGCCGGAATTTATGATGGAAAATAAATGGCTTTCATCTTCATTGTTTTCTGTCGCAGGTGTGCTGCTGCTCCTGATTTACAGGTGGCTGTCAAAGGCTTGCGAAGATAGGGAGGTGAAGGAGCTGGCAACTGGCAAGGCATTGAAACATACTGGAGTAGGATTTTTGTGGGGTGTGGCTTTTATGGGAGCGGTTGTCGCTATATTTGCCTTGTGCGGGTGGTATAAGATAGAAGGGTTTTATTTCAACGCAGGCTGGCTTTTCTGGTTTCTGATGCAATACTTTGTGGTGGCAGCAGGAGAAGAAATAATTTTAAGGGGGATTGTTTTCCGCCTGTTGTACAGTCAGTTCAACGCTTGGGCAGCCATAGCTGTTTCCGCTTCTGTTTTTGGAATTCTTCATATTGGCAACCCTAATGCTACCTTGGTTGGAGCCGTGGGAATAACAGTCGCTTCCGGTATTCTCTTTGCCCTTTTGTTTATGTATTACAAGACATTATGGGTTCCGATAGGTATGCACTGGTCCTGGAATTTTGTTCAGGGGACTGTATTCGGATGTCCTGTTTCAGGGGATGATTCCGGATGCAGTATAATCCGGTCTTCCACATCCGGACCAGAACTGTTTACCGGAGGGGCTTTCGGCCCGGAGGCTTCCGTTATCACGATGGTATTGGGCATTGCTCTAAGTATATGGGTGGTAATGCGTTTGTGTGGAAAAAGAAACTGCATTTGAAGAAACATGTCCTGAATAATCGTAGTAAATTTGAATTGTATGATTAAAGCTATATTTCTTGATGTTGACGGTACACTTGTAAGCTTTGAGAATCATAAGGTTCCCCGTTCAACTGTTGAATCCCTTGTAAAGGCAAGAGAGAAAGGTGTTAAAATAATAATTGCGACAGGAAGGGCATTTGCTGATCTTTCAGAACTGGAAGGTGTTCCTTATGATGCTGTTGTAGCTTTGAACGGAGCGGAATGTCTGCTGAGGGACGGTACTGTCATTTCCAGGAAACTGATATCCAAGCCTGATTTCCTGAACCTTTACAAGGCTTCGCTTGATTATGGTTTTGTAATGGCTGTGGAAACTGATGATGGGATGAAGGTCAATAAGTTGTCCCCATCTGTACTGGAGGTTTCCAGAATGGTGGATCATCCTGTTCCCGAGGTAGTTGACCTTGAAAAAGAGTTCGACAAAGGGGATTGTTGCCAGCTTTGCATTTTTTGTGATGAAGAGACAGAAAAAGCAGTATTGGGGAAAATACCAGGTCTTGCTGCATCGCGCTGGATATATCTGTTTGCAGATATCAATGTAGCAGGTGTGGACAAATCATACGGATTGAAAGTATTTTCAGACTATTATGGCTTTGATATTTCCGAGACTGCGGCTTTCGGAGACGGAGGAAATGATATTCCCATGCTTCGTGAATCCGGCATCGGTGTTGCCATGGGAGGGGCGGGGGAGGATGTCATCGCTGCGGCGGATTTTGTGACCGGTACGGTGGATCAGGATGGAATAAGTAACGCCATGAAACGTTTGTTCTAATCTCCATAGGGTCTGCTTTTCTTTTCCTCGCAAATGTTTTTGAGTTTCTCCTGAAGTTTACCTGAAATCAGACATCCATCTGATTATTTCATCCAGCACTTCCGGGGCGATTGTCTCTTCTATCATTCTGTATTCTGTTACTTCTCCTGTAGTACAATGCTGGAACAGATGATTCACTCCTTCTATGGATTTGATAAGGCATTTGGAGTCAGCCGGCAGTCCGTTGCGGATAGCATTCAAGTTGGAGCTGTGTTCTACCTGGATATCCTTTGTTCCATTAAGTGCAAGGACAGGACAGTTTATGCTGCCAAGAAGTGGTCTGATATCCATAGACAGGAAATGTATCATATAAGGCGTCTGTATCTGGGCTACCACAGCCTGATAATTCTGCTTTAGGGACTCAGGTATCTGGTATTCATCAGGATTGGGCATTCTGCCGCCATTGGACCTGACATTAAAGGCCTCGGAAATAAGTTTGCAATATGAGTCAACAGTTTCTTCAGAGAGTCCGCTTCCTTTAAGAATAGTGCGGTTCTGGGATACAAGAGTTTCAGCCCCGGAAACAGCCATTCCTGCAAGACTGACAATGAAATCAGCTTTCTGTTCTGCTGCAATCATCATTGCGATGGTTCCGCCTTCACTGTGTCCCAGAACACCTACCTTGTCGAACCTTTCTCTCAGAAAAGTAATACCTGCCAAAGCATCTGACTTGAAATCGTCAGTGGTCCATCCGAGAGGCTTTGCATCAGGATCACCATAGCCCCGGTCATCATATCTCAAAGAGGCGATACCGGCACGCGCCAGGGCATCTGCAATGACAGCAAAAGGCTTATGTTCAAATATTTCTTCATCACGATTCTGCTGTCCGCTTCCTGTCACCATAACCAGTACAGGAGTATTGCGCGAATATCCTTCAGGCAGGGTGAGAGTGCCGTTGAGTACGATGTTTCCGTTTGGAAAACTCACGTCTTCCGTTGCATAAGGGAACGGTCCCACAGGGGTCTGGGGACGCTTCGGTTTGTCTTCTCCCGGAGTAAGAGTCAATGGGAACGATGTCTTCATCTGGGTAAATGTACCGACAATCCTGTTAACCATCCATTGGCCTTCATAACTGGCACCGATAGCCGGAATCCTTACGATAATCTTTCCTGCCAGACCTCTTTCAAGCTGGGCCGGTATGCCTCTTGCACCCTGATCCGGTGAATCAAAAGTCGCGCTGTCTTCATCAAGGTGAAACACTATGGAAAGTTGCGTACCCTGCACATTGAGTTTTCCTGACCATGTGCCTGTCTGGGCGTATGCAAATGACACTGCCGACAACAGGACTATTATTGAAACTGTAACTTTCTTTATCATGATTTCTTGCAAAATAAAAGCGTCAATGTAAGAAGCTGTTTAAAAATTTTTCAAAAATTCTTTTATGGCTCTTTTAGGTCTGTTTTCCACGAC